>JAWVZW010000316.1:0-3331 GCA_033721975.1 Balneolaceae bacterium | reverse complement strand
TAGGTGGGGATCGCTCCGGATGAAAACCATCCATCGCACAAACAAAGAAATGAACCGATGCAAAAAGAACGCTGGGAAAAGGTAGAATCAATTCTGGATACGGCTTTAACGCTTAGCGGTGAATCGCGTACCGCATATATAGAAAAGGCCTGTAAAAGTGATGATAAACTACTGAAAGAGGTCTATGAGCTGCTGGATGCTATTCAGAAATCCGAAGAGTCGGACTTTCTTTCTACAAAAGCAGGCAGGGAGAAGATGCTCATGGATGATCTCTCCGACATCTCTGTCGGAGCGACTGAGGATTTGATCGGAAAGCAGATCGGTGCATTTAAGATAACGGCTCAGGTTGGTTCAGGCGGCATGGGTGCCGTTTACAAAGCGGAAAGAGCTAAAGGAGATTTTTCTCAGGAAGTGGCAATCAAGATCGTTCAGCACGGAGTGAAATCCGGTGACACACTGAAACGTTTTCAGATGGAGCAGCAAATTCTGGCTGCCCTTCATCATCCTCACATTGCGGCCCTGTATGACGGAGGGGTTACGGCTAACGGTCTCCCGTTCCTGGTTATGGAATATGTGGATGGACTTCCGGTGGACCAATACTGCGACCGCAACCGTCTGACGATCAAACAACGGCTGAAGCTATTCAAAGACATCTGTTCAGCTGTACAATATGCCCATTCAAACCTGGTCATTCATCGTGATTTAAAAGCCGATAATATTTTTGTGACGGAAGAAGGTCATGTGAAAATACTCGATTTCGGTATCGCCAAGCTTCTGGATCATCAGATGAGTGACATGGAACTGGTGGAAACGCGTCCGGGCCAGACATTCTGGACTCCGGCCTATGCAGCACCCGAGCAGGTGGAAGGTAGAAATATTACCACCTCGGCCGATGTCTACTCTTTGGGTGTGTTGCTCAACAAACTTCTGTCCGGTCAATATCCGATCGATCTCAGGGACAAATCGGTAAGTGAGATTCAAAACCTGATTAAAAACAGTGAGCCCGAAAATTCATCAGCGTTGGTTCAGGAATCGGATCAGAAAAATCAGATAGCAGATAAAATGCGCATTTCTGCGTCCCAGCTGGTTCAGGAGCTGACGGGAGACCTGGATGCGATCATTCAAAAAGCCTTGAGAAAGGAAGCGGACCGACGCTATGGTTCTGTTGAGCAGCTTTCTGACGATATTGACAGATATCTCAATGGTTTTCCTGTTCTGGCAAGACCGGAAACCGTAGCCTACAGAGCCGGGAAGTTTGTACGGCGGAATAAAGCGTTGGTGGTGGGCTCAACGCTTGTGCTGATTAGCATTGTGGCTGCAACAGTTTTGAGCATTTCCTTTGCCATCGAAACTAAACAGGCGGAAGAAGTTGCCCTTGCGGAGGCTGCAGAAGCACAACGACAGACAGAAATTGCAAACACCGTAAATCTATTTTTGCAGCAGATTATTGGGCAGGCCGATCCGATTACAAATCCGGAGGGCAAGGATCTCACGCTGATGGAAGCTGTTGAACTCGCAAACGGACTGGTAGAGGAGTCGTTTTCAGGTCAGCCGGAAACCGAGTAAGCGGTACGGTACACGCTGGGTGTAGTTGACATGAATCTTGGGCGGCTGGACCGATCGATTGATCAGCTTAACCAGGCACTGGACCTATCCCTTGAGGCTTTTGGTGATGAGCACAAACAAACATTGGGAACACGGTCACAGCTGGGACTAGCCTACATTCGAAACGGAAACCTGGATGAAGCTGAAAGTGTATTGATGGAGGGACTGGAAGCGGCTGAAAACGCACCGCCGGTGGACTGGAAGGAATCGTCGATGGTGCTTAATCAGCTGGGTCTTGTATATCTCTACAGAGGGGACGGGGAGTCTGCTGAACCTTACCTGAGAGCCTCATATAACCAAAAAATGGGCGCCGATTCTGTGGAGAGCTCAAGTGACCTGACTACGCTTCATAACATCAGCGGCGCACTGATGATGCAGGGCAAGATTGAAGAAGCAACGGAACTCGCACAAAGTGTTCTGGAACGCCGACTGGATTATTGGGACGGCTTTCATCCTGAAGTGGCTCAAAGCCTGAACACCGTTGCATTTATGCTGATGAGGCAGGGCAGAAACGAAGAGGCTCTTCCCATTCGGCTAAAGGACCTTGAAATGAGGCAGGATCTTTATGATGGGGATCATCCGGATGTAGCCCGTGGTATGCATAACCTGGCAAATCTGTATCACAACCTTGGTAGGGATGAGGAGGCTCTTCCCATTCAGGAAGATGCGGTTGCGATGTGGAAACGAACCCTGCCCGAAACTCATATGGATATTCAGCGGGGCCTGATAGTGCTTGGACGTATTCACACTTCATTGGGGAATCACCGGGATGCGATTTCATACCGAAGTGAACAGCTGGACCTGATGAGTGATGCCGGCAATGTGAATGTTCAGGAGCGCTATGGGTATCTGATTGAAATGGTGCCTAACTATTTTGGCCTGGAGGATTACGATGGGGCAGAGCGCATCGTTCAAGAGGCGATCAGCTATTTTGACAGCGAACAGGGCAGGGAACAGTGGCAGTATCACAGTGCAAGAAATCTGATGGGAGAGATACTGTATAAAAAAGGTGAGATAAGGGAATCAGAACAGATGCTGCAGGAAAGCTCGAATGCAATTCTGGCGATGAAAGACAGCCTGAATCCGGAACTGGTTGAATCAGTGGTAAACCGTACCAACCGGATCTATGAAGCTTTGGATAAACCGGTCCTCGCACTGGAGTAAATAATTGAGTGAGAGTAGCGTGAAACCTGGGCAATAAGACTAAAAAATGTACTAGGGTTTCCCGTTAAGCTCATCATATCGCTTGCGAACCTGCTGTACGTCTTCCCAGGTTGGACGTTTCCACTCCGGATTTCGAAGCAGTGCAGCCGGATGGTAGGTAACGGTAAGTTCAGCACCCCTGTAAGGATAAAATTGTCCGCGCATATTCTTCAGAGAGTCCTCCCGGTCGAGCAGAGTGGTTCCCGAAACTCTGCCCAGACACAAAATAACCTTGGGTTGTATCAGGTCTATCTGGCGCAGCAGATAGGGAAGACTGCGTTCTCTTTCGGATGAGGATGGATTTCTGTTTCCGGGTGGGCGATGCTTTAGAATATTGGCGATATAGACGTCATCCCTGCTGAACTGAATGGCGTCCAAAATTTTGTTCAGAAGCTGACCTGCAGCACCTACAAAGGGCTCACCCTGTCTGTCCTCCTGTTCACCGGGAGCCTCTCCGATAATCATCAGATCCGCCTCCGGATTACCGACACCAAAAACAAGGTTGGTATTTTCCAGGTCCGTT
>JAWVZW010000315.1:0-3340 GCA_033721975.1 Balneolaceae bacterium | reverse complement strand
TCATAGGGGTGGGATTTTCTTTTGAGTGAAAAGGCAAAAGGCAGAAGGGAGACGTCAGATGTCAGACGTCAAACGGGAGACGGGAGGGGATGATCTCTGAATGGTCCCGAAGTCTCGGGAGCGATTTGTGATCTCAGATTTTGTAGCCTGTAGCCTGATCCGAAACCCGGGGGAATAAACTCCCCCGCTCGTGTGTGTCGTCCTCCGGCTTTACTATAGCGCTGTAATTCAGACACCGCTACATAAACCTTAAACCCGTAACCCGTAACCCGTAACCCGAAACCTTCCCCCTAAATCCATGTCTCCCAATTAACACGTGCATGGAAACAATTGTCTGATTAGATTGTAGTTGGATTGCGCAGTCAACGTTCAGTCAAATGTAAAGCCCATGGCCGAAGCAGAAACGGATACTCTTCAGGAACAGGTTGATGAACAAAAATCTCCTGTCCGGAAAAAATATGGCACATTTGCCGGCGTGTTTGTGCCCACCCTATTGACCATTTTGGGCGTTATTCTCTTTGTCCGCCATGGATGGGTAGTTGGGAATGCAGGCCTGGTCGGTGCCATCGGGATCATCAGCCTTGCATTCATTATTGTTACATTTACCGCTCTATCCATGTCGTGCATCACCACGAATATCCGGATCCGGGCAGGCGGGGCGTATTCGATTATATCACAGTCACTCGGACTGGAGGTGGGTGGAAGTGTCGGCATCCCTCTTTATCTGGCGCAGACATTTGCCATCAGCATGTACATCTTTGGTTTCAGGGAGGGCTGGCTCTACATCTTTCCCGAACACCCGGCATTGCTCGTTGATTTTACGGTTTTTGTAACACTGTTTATCGTGGCATACCTGAGTGCGAGCCTGGCTTTCAAGATCCAGTATTTGATTCTGGCGGTCATACTGGCCGCTCTGGGATCGGTTGTGGCCACCCTGTTTACAGGTGCACTCACTACCGATCCTCAGTGGTTTGGCAGCTTTCCCGGCAGCGGGGGTGATAGTGAACCGATCAGTTTCTGGATCGTATTTGCCGTCTTTTTCCCGGCTGCAACGGGCATCATGGCCGGTGTAAACATGTCGGGGGAGCTGAAAAACCCCAAAAAGAGCATCCCCCTGGGAACGCTTTCTGCTATTGTCCTCAGTTTCGGGGTCTATGTTTTTATAGCATGGTGGCTTGCTAGCGTCACCACACCGCAGGAGTTGGTGAGCAACTACAATGTGATGATTGACTACGCCTACTGGCCGGCTGCCGTGTTGGGAGGCCTGCTTGGAGCAACCTTTTCATCTGCACTCTCCTCCATCGTGGGGGCACCCAGGATATTGCAGGCACTGGGCGATCACAATATTTTTCCGGGAGGACAATTTTTCTCCAGGCTGGCCGGAAATGGTGAACCCCGCAATGCCATCCTCTTCACGGGAGGCGTGGTGGTTGTGACACTGATGCTTCGCGACCTGAACATCATTGCACCGCTGATTACCATGTTTTTTCTGATCACCTATACCATGATCAACCTGGTTGTCCTGATCGAGCAGCGAATGGATATGATCAGCTTCCGTCCCACTTTCAATATTCCCCGGTTTGTTCCGGTCATAGGAACACTCGGCTGTCTGTCTACCATGTTTATCATCAACCCGATGTTCGGACTGATTGCCATTTCGCTTGTGGTTGCAGCGTATCTCTATCTTGTAAAACGAAAACTCAAGGTTCCTTATGGCGATATGAGAAGCGGTCTTTTCGTTTCAATCGCTGAGTGGGCTGCCAAGCATGTATCCTCGCTGCCGGAGAACAATGAGCGTGCCTGGAAAGCAAATCTGCTGGTGCCGGTTCAGTCCACCCGGGAGCTTCGTGGCAGCTTCAGCCTGATTCGCAACCTTGTCTACCCGAGAGGGTCCGTGAAACTGGTCGGTATTGCCAGTGGTGAAGAAACCGAGGATCTCTCGGAAGGGCTGATGAATATGGCGTCGGCGTTCAGCCGTGAAAATGTCTATACCCGATGGTCGGTGGTGAAATCCGATACGATGAATAAGGCACTGATCAACTCGCTTCAAACCCTACAGGGCACCTTTTTCAAACCCAATATCCTCTTTCTGAGGCTTCAGCCGGATATGAATAACGATCAGGAGCTGATTGAAATCATAGCCGAAGCGCAGACCAACTCCATGGGTGTTCAGCTTTATGTGGAGGACAATGTGGCTCAGCTGGGCCGTAGCGACAGCATAAACGTCTGGATCAGGGAGCAGAGTCCGGACTGGGATCTGAGCATGGACCTTGGAAATATCGATCTGGCCCTTCTTTCAGGGTACAAGCTGAAAAAGAATTGGGGAGCGGAGATGCGGGCCATCATTGTTGTGGAGGAAGGACAGGAGGACGAGGCCTATGCCTACCTGGAGGATCTGCTGGATGTGGCCAGGCTCAAGGACGTTATTCCTCATGTGGAGATCGGAACCTTTGAAGAGGCACTGGGCAACGCACCGCATGCTGACGTGGACTTCTTCGGACTGCCGGAAGAACCTGATCTCGAAACTCTTCGCTGTTACGTGGAGCAAACCCGGTCTGCATGCGTATTTGTCTCCGATTCCGGTGAGGAAAATATCCTGGCTTAAAGAAGGGAAGGGCACATCTTCAATAAAGAAGTTACTGCATCTGAATCAACTCTTTGATAAGTTTAGAAAAGGATTCAAAAATTTCCCTTGGTGTATGCAGTACAATCATCTCTGCATGCACTCTGCATCAGTGTCTGCATAACTTCAATAACCGGATCATACATTCACAGGATGGGAGAAAATTTAATTCGGAAGATCCTGGTATCACTTCTCGTCGTTGCGGCGATTGTGGTGGTCTATGCGGAAATTTTTCTCTGGTCCATGTTTATTCTGGAAGGCCGCACAGTCACCTTTGCCCAGTCACTGCAGGTGGTAGTGGAGTCGCTGACCACCAGCGGGTACGGTGGTTTTTCACCCTGGGAGAGTGATTTTCTGAACTATTTTGTGATTTTCATGAATTTCACGGGAGTGGCACTCGTTTTCATCGCCTTCCCGGTGTTTATTCTGCCCTATCTGAAGGAAGCAGTCAGCAAATCTCCGCCCCGCAAGGTGGATAAGAAGGATCATATCGTGATCTGTGACTACTCTCCGCACGTTGACGCACTGCTGCGTGAACTCGATTCCCGCCAGCAGGACTATGTGATAATCGAGGAGGATGAGCAAAAAGCCCTGGAACTGCTCTCTGATGGGCTCAATGTGATGTGGGGCGACCCGGAAGATACGGAGGTGCTGAGGTCTTCCTGTCTGGAGTATGCACGTGCCATTGTAGTCCATTCTGCAGTTGACAAGAGCATC
>JAWVZW010000314.1:0-3341 GCA_033721975.1 Balneolaceae bacterium | reverse complement strand
TCCACCTTCTCCATTCATCACTTGCCTGCCTGTGTTCTTCAAAAGTTCTTGAAAAACGGTGAGTGCCATCGGGTGTGGCTACCATATAATAATAGCCGTGATCTTCAGGATTAAGAACTGCATCGATCGATGACTCATCGGGGTTCGTTATGGGTCCCGGTGGCAGACCCCTATAGAGATAGGTGTTATAGGGGTGCTGATACTGATAGTCTTCAAACAGAAGTCGCCTCCGTTCTCCCAGAGCATACAGAACGGTAGGATCTGCCTGCAGAGGCATCCCCCTTCGTAAACGATTCAGATAAAGACCGGCAATTCTGGGCTTTTCATCCCGAACCTTTGCTTCGAGTTCCACTATGGAAGCTAACGTAACGATTTCCTGCAAGGAGTAGTTGCTGTTCTGTATTTCCTCGCGATATTTATCAGCAATCCCGGCTTCAAATTCATCGGCAATTTTTCGGATCACATCCTCTGCACTGCTGGTCCAGTAAACCTGGTATGTATTGGGAAGCATTCTTGAAAATAGCTCTTCACCGCTGAGCTCCAGCTCCATTGCAATAGCTGATGAATCGGTAAACAGATCCCTGAAGTCAAGACTGTCCGGCCGGAGTGACTGACCCAGATTTCTTGACAGGCGTCCCGGATCCGTACCCGGCAAAATGGTGATCTCAGTCGGATCCTGTATCCCTCTTGCAAGCCTGGACAGGAAATCCGGGTATGATTCGGGTTCTTCAAGTATATATAAACCGGGCCTGAATGCTCTCCAGCCGTGAATCCGAGCCGCCCATTCAAACTCTTCCGGATCAAAGCCCACCCGAAGGCTGTCCAGTTTATCACTCAATTCTGATAATTCAATCCGCTCATGGATTTGAACTTCCGTTCTATCATTCGGAGAAATGCCGTCCGGTTTGTAGAGTCGGTAATTTCTGGAACTCGTTATAACGATGACCGTCAATGCAAAAAGTGCCAGAAGGACAAAAATCTCTTTTTTGGAAAACGCTGACTTCAAAATCTATTTAATCAGTTTCAAATAGGGATTACTTGGAACAGATATCATCATGCGATCTTAAGGCTCAGTATCTGCTTTAAAAAGACAATCATAAATTGATTTTGTAACCGATCGCGTGTTTAACGGCTGGTCAGATTCAATCTGCAGCCTGTTAAAGGTGGAATAATATAACGTTTTCCGCGCATCTCTCGTACCTGTTCAAGCCCAAACGGACTTCTCTTTTTTTAACACCCTTTAACGAATCTATTGCGTTGGGTTGCAACATTTTCTGCGGAAAAGAGTTATGTTAGGACATGATATTTGGTAACCGAAAGGTACCGAATGCCCTAAAGACAGCCTCAGGCTTTGAAAGGTCTGAGGCTATTTTTTTATTTAAAAGGTGGGATTAAACCGTATCCAAAGGGTCGGTGATTTATCAAATGTTTTCAGCGGCCAGGCTACTTCAACCCGAAAAGCACCGCTTCCCACACCCGCACCTGCATCATGCTGCATCTCTCTGATTGAAAATTCATCAAATCCTGAAAAAGCACCGGATGAATCGACCAGTTCGGGTACGTTCCTTACCCATCCTGAATCCAGGAAGAGCAGAAAATGAATGTTGTAGTCACGCATCCACTCGCCTGCACGATTGGACGGCTGACCGAATTTGACCTCCAGATTACTGGCAAGCATCTGATTGCCGCTAAAGAATTTGTAGGGTGTGCCCCGGAGCGTACCTATACCTCCCAGGAAGAAGTTCTTGAAGTCAGGTGAATTTCCGGTAATGCCGCCTGTCCTCAATCTCCAGCTTAGTACAGATCCGGGTTCAAAATTGTAATAGAACCGTAGAGTGGCCTCATATTTGTTATACCGATAGGATTCATCACTTGCTGAATTATCAGCCAACTCAGCCTTAAAAAGAGCTGATACGGTAAGATATTTTGATATCAGCAGGTTCCTGGGGTTAAATGCCAGGGAGAAACTGTATCTGTCCAGATCTATTTCATCTGATGCTGCATCGATAGGCAGGTTGGGCCTGTAATTGCCCGACTTTCCAAAGAGAGAAAAGTCTGTGTTTTGCTCGAGTGACGAAAATGTATCTCTGTTATACGAAAAAGCAGCTTCAAACCAGCGATTTGTTCGAAAAACAGAATAGAGTCCGAATCCGTCCATGTTATGGTAGTCCATAAAATCATATCCGGCAAAAAAGGAGGTTAGCGAATTTTCAATCAGTCCGGTCCGCAAATAATCTTCAGTACCCGTGGCATTGTAGACTTCACCCCCTACCATGAAGTGTCTTTTCTGTCCGATCAATTTTTCCACACCCAGTGCATACTCCCATTTCTTGGAAGCAGTACCTATCCCAATGAAACCATGAGGTTCAATTTGTGGGATGTTGAAGAAGTCGCCATATCGGTGCCACTGCATCCGTTCTTTTCTCAAGCCCAGAAACAGACCGTTCACACGATTGTAGCGAATCGCGGAGAGGTTCGGATACTGACTGTATAGTGCATTACTGTAATACGGACCTGCTTCCAGATTCCCACCCAGATCCAGTCCCCTCAGTGAGAGTCTCTCAACAGCTTGTTTCGTCGCTTCTGCAACGTCGGTTTGATCCGTTGTATCTGCATCGGCTGAGTCGTCATTGACTCCAAAGAAATCCTCCAATGGACGTGTAAAAATGGGATCCCGCTTGAATGGATCCTCTTCATTCGACTGCTGCGCAAGCAGAGTGACCGGGCCCAGCATAAAAATCAGTGTACCGATGATTAGTAATAGTCTTTTCATGATTTTCTCTACGAAAGTGATGAATCTATGTTGCACATTTTTGAACTTTCAGCACCATCAGTGTGATATCATCATGGGGCGAGTTGCTGCCTACCCATGATTCAGCCCCCTGTTTAATTTGCGTGATGATATCCCTGGCGCCATATCCGTTTGAATTCATAAGAATCTCTTCCACCCGCTCAATCCCGAACATTTCACGTTCTGCATTAAAAAGTTCAGGCAATCCGTCACTCATAAGAAGAAGTACGTCTCCCTCCTCAACTTTCATCTTTTCTGCTTTGTAAGGAAAGACAGCTTTTCCTCCAAGCGGCAGACCTTTGAGCGTTACACGGGTAACATTCTGGGTCCTTTTGCTGTAATGCAGAATCGGCGGCATACCTGCCACCGCTATTTCAAGCTCATAATTTCTGCACTGCATCAGGATCAGCCCCATATACATCAGCTTCATATTCAGATTTTTCAGGCCTGATGACATTCGTCTCAGCATGGTAAGCAGGTCGGTTTCGTGTACCAGGGTATGAAAGTAGCTTTTGGCCGCTGCTACCATGATTCCCGCCTTCATGCCATG
>JAWVZW010000313.1:0-3357 GCA_033721975.1 Balneolaceae bacterium | reverse complement strand
TGCAGACGATTTTGGTCACGGTCATAGAGTGAGAGTGTGTCGCCCTGAAGGTGCCAGGTCCCCTCGGTTTCATTGGGTTCAGGATTTTGACCTCGGAACCAGTTCAGCTCCGTAAATCGATTGTTCTCCTTCAAAAGCAGATACACCTCAATTCCCGGGCAATCAACACAGGGTATCATTCCTGTATATGTTGCGGGAAGATATATTTCAGGCTGACTGGATTGGGTATCCGGTTCCCTCTCCAGCTGATTACAGGCGGTGACGATTCGAAAGGAGATAAACAGTGCGAGAAGGATCAATATCAGTATGTTGACAATCTTGTTATTCACGATAGCGGGTTTCTTGGCATTTGCACTGAACGCAAGATAACCAAGAATTACCTGCAGGGGAAGGTCACACGTGGCCAGTTAATTTGTGCTGGGGGATAGGGCAGGGTTGTACGAATCAGATTTTTTAAGTATTTCAGAAATACACTCCATTCCAATCAAGAAAGGGATCTCATGCTGAACAGAAAAGAGTTTTTGAGGCAGATGGGAAGTGTTTCTGCCGGTTTAACACTCACACCGTTAATTGCATTGAACAAACGGCAGGAAGTTCTTGATGAACTTGCAAACTATCAGGGTACGCCAGGTGAAATCGCAGCAAATGAAGATTTTTGGCATACCGTGCAGCAGGGTTTTACGGCCGACCGAAGCCTGATCAACCTCAACAACGGTGGTGTGAGTCCCGCTCCATCCGTCGTTCAGGAAGCCATGAAGCGGCATCTGGATTACTCCAATGAAGCCCCGGTTTACACTATGTGGCGTATTCTACAGCCTCAGAAAGAGGGTGTACGGCAGCGATTGGCACGAAATTTTGGAACGGATACGGAAGAGATTGCCATAACGCGCAATGCCTCGGAAGGGCTGCAGATCTGTCAGCTTGGGTTTGATCTGGCGGAAGGTGATGAAGTGCTTACCACCACCCATGACTATCCGAGGATGATCACTACCTTTCAGCAAAGGGAACGCAGAGAAGGTATTCGCCTGAAACAGTTTTCACTTCCGATACCGGCAGAGGATCCGGAAGAAATTGTCTCACTTTTTGAAAGGAATATTACATCCCGGACCCGGCTTATCCTGATGAGCCACATGGTCAATATTACCGGACAGATCCTTCCCGTGAAACCGGTAGTTGAAATGGCACGTGAAAAGGGGATTCCGGTCATCGTGGACGGCGCACACACGTATGCCCATTTCGATTTTAACCGGGACGATTTGGGATGCGACTATTATGCCACAAGTCTGCACAAATGGCTCTTTGCTCCACACGGCACTGGAATGCTGTATGTCAGGAAAGATAAAATTGCAGATCTCTGGCCAATGATGGCTGCCCCGGAAACGATGGACAATGATATCCGGAAGTTTGAGGAGATCGGGACCCATCCGCTGGCCAATTTTATATCCATAGCGGAGGCACTTACGTTTCACGAGGGGATTGGTCCGGCACGCAAAGGTGCACGAATGAAGTACCTGAGTGATTACTGGGTGGATCAGCTGATTGATGATGAAAGGTTTGTGCTGCACACCAGCCGGGATCCGCAGTTTGCGTGCGGAATTGCAACAGCTCAGATACGCGGAGTTGACAGCGGTGAACTCAGCAGCTATTTATGGAGAAATCACAGAATTATCGTGACTGCGATCAAACACCCTGAGTTTGAGGGAATCCGGGTCACACCCAATGTTTATACAACGCTCGAGGAGCTCGACCGTTTTGCCGATGTCATGAAAAATGTGCTCGCCAACGGTATTTGAAACTGACATTAACCAGAATAAAAGCAGACAATTGAATGAGAATACTGACACACTGTATGACTCTTTTATTCCTGATTTGGGCGTCAGGTTGTTCCGGTTCAGAACAGGAAAGGATTATCATTGAAACGGTTGATGCACCTGCTGCAATTGGTCCGTATAGTCAGGGGATACTTACAGGAAATACTCTTTATGCAGCCGGTCAAATTGGGCTGATTCCCGGAGAGGGCAGGATGGCTGGAGAGGACCTTGAATCACAAACCCGGCAGGCTCTGGATAACCTGGGAGCCGTACTCGAAGAGTCAGGTATGGACTATCAGAATGTGGTTTCTGTGGATGTATTTTTGAGTGATATTGATAATTTTTCCGCATTCAATGCGATCTACAGCGAGTATTTTACGGAAAATCCGCCTGCACGCGCGGTCGTCGAAGCCGCCCGACTCCCGAGGGACGCGTTAGTAGAGATTAAATTGATTGCGGTGAAGAATTAGTGAAAAGGGAAAAGTGAAAAGGGAGAAGGGGGCAGACGTCAGACGTCAAACGGGAGACGTCAAAATTACAATGACTAAATCACAAATCCCAAACACTCCCTATCTAAGCCTTGTCGAAAGTTTCAAGTACGGATCTTTTGGAATTTGGTGCTTGTGATTTGATATTTACCCGTCTCCCGTCTCCCGTCTCCCGTCTCCCGTCTCCCGTCTCCTGACCTACTTCAGATTCTTCGTCTTGTCAATTGACTCATCCGCCATCCGGATATGGTACTTTTCCAGTTTTTCAGCCAGTTCCGGGTCTTCCATACCCAGCATACGGATGGCCAGAAGGCCGGCATTTTTGGCTTTACCTATGGCTACCGTTGCAACCGGAACGCCGTTGGGCATCTGAACAATCGAATAGAGGCTGTCGAGTCCGCCTAGCGCCGTGGTTTTGACCGGAACACCAATGACGGGAAGGGTGGTGTAGGACGCCAGCATACCCGGCAGATGAGCGGCACCTCCGGCGCCTGCGATGATGATTTTCAGTCCCCGTTCTCTGGCAGTCACACCATATTCAGCCATCACATCAGGTGTCCTGTGCGCTGAGACCACCTGCTTTTCGAAGGGTACGCCAAATTCAGTGAGAGCCTGGGCTGCCTCTTTCATGGTAGGCCAGTCACTGTCGCTGCCCATCACAACGCCAACAATCGGTTTGTCAGACATGAATCATCAGGATTTAATTGAAAGGTTTTTATTCCGGAGTTTTCTGAACTGCAATCAAGATACAACTATTGACGGATAATGAGTAAAGCCGGTAACGGTTGAGGTAAATCGGCAATATCAGTTGACTGACAATTTTGAAAATGTTCGGAACAGTTATCGGGCTTTTCTATAAAAGAGAAATGAACCATAAGACGTCTCAATTCAATCAGGTCGTTCACAACCCTTATCAACCCAACTGCAGAAATCAGCCCGTGTTCTCATGATTAACAGAAAATCAACTCCATCCCGAACATCCGTTTCAGCAACCGGATCATCATCCTCAGGACCCACATCCAACTTTTTGAGCAGTGCGGTCACCGTTAAGGGAAGCC
>JAWVZW010000312.1:0-3359 GCA_033721975.1 Balneolaceae bacterium | reverse complement strand
TTCAGCCAGATCAGCTTGAGTTTATTGAGGAGCTTACATCCCGCGATATCCCCTCCATTGTAATGGCTTTCGGCAATCCATATGTGGTACAGGATATCCCCGATTCGGACGTTCACATCATGGCGTGGTCTTCCACAAATACTCAAGTGGAGCAATCCGTTCCTGCCCTTTTCGGTGCATCAGCCATTACAGGCCAGCTTCCCATTCGGATTCCCGGACACTACGATATAGGTGACGGTATCGAGCTTTTACAGTCTGCTGTGCGATTAGACAGGCCCGAATCTGTCGGGATGTACGCTGATTCCCTGCTCTCTATAGATATGCTGATGCAGGAAGCTATCAATGATTCTGTATTTCCGGGAGGTGTTGTAGCCGTACTGCATAAAGGAGCTTTGGTATGGAATCGAGGGTATGGCTATCATGATTACACAAAAACGAGACAGGTTTCATCTGATGATGTATATGACCTGGCCTCGCTCACAAAAGTCATGGCAACCACTACCGCGATTATGAAACTGGCAGATGAAGGAAGCATTCATCTTGATGATCGGATCAGCAAATACTTCGCTGAGTTTGAACAGGCACCTAAGAGTAATATCACGATTCGGCATCTTTTACTTCATACATCAGGCCTGCCTGCATTCAGGGAATATGTAGATGAACTAAAAACCCGGGAAGAGATAATCAGTGCTGTAAAAAATGAACGCCTGGTATCCGAGCCCGGCACGGAGTACCTGTACAGCGACCTTGGTTTTATTCTTCTGGGAGAAATCGTTGAAAAGGTCTCGGGACAGCGATTAGACAGATATATACGAAGTGAGATGTTTTATCCGATGGGGATGTATTCATCACATTTCAATCCGTCAGATATAGGTGCCTGGATGTCGAACAGAATCCCACCTACCGAAATTGATACGGTATATGGAAGAGGCACCGTTCAGGGTAAGGTACATGATGAACGGGCTTATTTTATGGATGGTATTGCCGGGCATGCAGGCCTTTTTGCACCGGCAAGAGATCTGGCAATATATTCTTATCTGCTGCTGAATGATGGAGTCTACGCAGGTGAGCGATATCTGTCTGAAGACATAATCAATGAATTCACGCAACAGCAATCCGGACTCTCAGTTCGGGGCTATGGGTTTGACCGAAAGTCTGAAGGATTCAGTTCAGCTGGAAGTTTAACAAGTGATTCCACGTTTGGTCACACCGGCTTTACCGGAACTTCACTATGGATTGATCCTGAAAACGAAACCGCGATTATACTGCTGACCAACCGCGTTTATCCATACAGAAGTTACGGATCTTCAATTAGCCGTATACGATCCGAACTGGCGGATATCGTAATGAAAAGCGTTCAGGAGAGGTAATGACTGAGATGGTAAATAAATCTGCATCTGCATCCTATTCCGGCAGAAACACTACGTGCCATATCCGGGGTGCATCAGGGATACTATATCGCGGCATTCGAATCGAAAATATTTCCTATCCGCTAACCATATCCTCCATTCAGGCTGCAATTTGCAGCTGCCTGGGTAACGGTGATACACCTATGGAATATTTTTTGGATGATCAGGAACCGGAACTGCTGGATGTTTGGGTAAAAGAATATGATCTAAAGCCGGGAGGTAAATTCCCACAGAAGAATGTCGATCTTTATGATCCTCTTGAGGTTTCCATTACAGATTTTAAGGAAGAGTTGGTCAGGCTGACTTCCTATTCTGTAATCCCCAACTCCGATTTTGCTGTCTCTGCTCTGCTTGAAACGGATCAGGGATTCATTCCGGGCGTAAACGTAGAGACCGGTTCATGGGCTTTGGGTCTGTGCGCAGAACGGGTAGCCATTTCGCGCGCCCTTTCAGCAGGATACAGCAATTTTAAAGCCATTCATTTATATGCACCGGATGCAAATTTTGTGAGTCCTTGTGGTGCCTGCAGGCAGGTCCTGCTTGAAATAATGCCCAATGCTGAAGCGGAACTTTATCATGGTGACGGGACGTTTTCCAGACACCTGATAACGGACTTCCTGCCCTTTGGCTTTACATCGCATAAACTGAAAAGATAAGATGGATTATATCGCGGTACTTACTTATGAGCATCTGGATAATGGCATGTTTTTAAATGCCTTCTCCAAAACTCTTGCGCGAAAGAAGAAAAGAGGGATTGTCCTTCATGAGGATAGCGAGTATACCGATCGTTTGATCCAGACAGGTATGATGCGTGAAGATGCCCGTATCAGGGCTGTAAAAGACCTGAATCACAGGCTTGTTGCCTTGTTTGCCGATCAGGGTATTTCTACGATCGGACTCAACGGTTATCAGAAAAAACTGATCACTTATCATGACTCCACTATCTCAGTTGATGAAAACCAATTCAGACAATTTCCAAGTCATCCGGTTTTGTTAATTTCCAATCTGGTTTATCAGCAAAAGACCGGAAAACCTTACTTTGCACCTCTTCCTGATCTGGTTAATGCACTGAATCACTCCTTATCCATAGAACAGACATTTCTTTTCAGTACGGACGAACAGAGCAGCGTGATTAAGGGTGAATTTCCTAAACAGGTAAAACCCGGATCCATACAGGATAGCGCACTGGTTAAGTATATACCTGAATCCTTCCTTAGCAGAAATGAGGAATATATCCTTACGTCTGCCGAACTCTTCTGAACTTTAGGTCCTATTTACCCAAAATGATTGCAGATTTTCCAAAACCTCTATTTAATTCAATAAAATGGGGTTTTTTATTTGCCCCTTACACCTCTGTTCAATAGTTTTGGGAAAGATTTAAGCGATCTTACTATTAAGCAACGTCAACTAACCAATGGAGTTATAATGAATAGAATTGAACAAATTCAATCAATGGTTTCCGATCTGGAAGTAGATATGAACAAGTTTTATGATAAAGGAAATAAAGCTGCCGGAACGAGAGCCAGAAAACAGCTTCAAGAGCTTAAAAAAGTAGCTCAGGAAATCAGGCTAGAAATTCAGGACATGAAGAACTCCGGAGAAGTTTAATCAGGTACGTCTGATTGTTTAGAAAAAGCCGCTAAAGAGCGGCTTTTTTTATTTCCAGAGGGTAATAAAAAACACATTTTTCACCTTGACATAGGATACATTAAGCCCTTATATTTGTGCCCGTTCTGATGACCTCAGAACGATACTGCCAAATTCATTATTCCTCGGTAGCTCAGTGGCAGAGCAGTTGGCTGTTACCCCGAAGGCTTTCGGGGCGTAGGTTCAACACCGAACTTTGATTTTATTGACATTATATTCCTCGGTAGCTCAGTGGCAGAGCAGTTGGCTGTTAACCAATTGGTCGTAGGTTCGAATCCTACCCGGGGAGCTTTCAAATGTAAG
>JAWVZW010000311.1:0-3367 GCA_033721975.1 Balneolaceae bacterium | reverse complement strand
TTGCTCCAGGCCGGAAGTGGGGCTCAAAGCTATCATTGCTATTCACGATACAACGCTCGGGCCTTCACTGGGCGGAGTAAGAATGTGGGACTATCAATCTGAACAGGAAGCGATTCGTGACGTACTTAGGCTTTCCCGGGGTATGACCTATAAATCGGCCATCTCCGGTCTGAATCTGGGCGGCGGCAAAGCCGTCATCATCGGAGACTCCCGTACACAGAAATCAGAAGCTCTTTTCAGGGCATTTGGTCGTTTTGTGGATGGACTCAGCGGCCGCTATATCACCGCAGAAGATGTAGGCATCTCCGAACGGGACATGGAATGGATTTTCATGGAAACAAAGTATGTAACGGGTATACCCAAACATATGGGCGGAAGCGGTAACCCATCACCCGTAACTGCCTATGGTGTATATATGGGAATGAAAGCGGCTGCCAAACGTGCCTACGGCAGTGATTCTCTTGAAGGCAAGCGCATTGCCATTCAGGGTGCGGGATCTGTTGCCTCGCATCTTGCCAACTATGTAAGCAAGGAGAATGCCAGTCTGTTTGTAACCGATATCTTTCCGGAAAAAGCTGAGATGGTCTCAAAAAACACCGGTGCAACCGTGGTAAAACCCGATGAAATCTATACGCTGGACATGGATATTTTCAGCCCATGTGCTCTCGGCGGAGTGGTAAATGATGACACCATAGATGTTCTTACTTGTGATATCATTGCCGGCGGGGCCAACAATATTCTGGATCGTGAGGAAACACACGGTGAAATGCTGATCAAAAAGGGAATACTTTACGCCCCGGATTATGTGATCAATGCCGGTGGAATTATCAATGTGGCAAGCGAGCTCGAAGGGTATAATGAGCAGCAAAGCATGCAAAAAGCCGCCCGCATTTATGATACGACGCTTCAGATTTTTGACTATGCCGAGTCAAATAATATTCCCACCATTGAGGCTTCAAACATCCTGGCGAAAGAGCGTATAAAAACCATTGCCGGGATTGGAAACGTGTACTCATCAAAAAGTCATTTTTCAGGAAGAAAAGGAGAGACATACCTGCGCGACAGATCGTGAAGTAGTCATATAAATCATTACCGGGTCTGGCTGCAACATGCAGCCGGCATTTTCATTCCGGTAACAATAGATTCTGTTTTTCGTAATGTTCAAAAATTCGATCTTCCTCAGATTCGATACTATTCATAAATAAGGGAGCAAGAACAGCATGAAACGAATATCCAACACCTGGGCGCTGGTAAAAAGCTCTTTTCAGGTCCTCATGCAGGATAAGAGGTTACTGATATTTCCGATACTCTCCGGGATTTGTACGCTCCTGATCGTCATCAGTTTTTTTATACCCCTTTTATTCTCTACCCATCTGTTTCTTTTTACTTCTGAGGTGCAGAGCGAAATGAATAACACCACTTTCTATATTGCACTATTCATCTTCTATTTCGTCAACTACTTTGTTGTGCTGTTTTTCAATTCTGCGGCCGTTGCCTACGCAATCGACCTGATGCGCGGCGGCTCACCCACTCTCGCCGGCGCTTTCAGTAAAGTTCGTAAGCGAATAGTGGCTTTGATCGGGTGGACTGCCATTGCATCCACTGTGGGGCTGATCCTGAACTCGATTGAAAATCAATCCGATACAATTGGAAAAATTGTCATGGGCATTCTGGGCCTCAGCTGGACCGTCCTGAGTTTTTTGGTTTTGCCCATCCTTATCGTAGAGAGTAAAGGCCCAATCGAGTCGCTAAAGGTCTCATCCAAAATGGTGAAAGAGGTCTGGGCCGAGCAGCTTGTAGGTCATTTCAGTTTCGGATTGCTATTCGGGCTTTTACTGATTCCCATTGTGCTTCTTTGTGCTGCACTTATGAGCTTGCAAGGCTCATACCTATGGCTGGGTTTGGGCCTGATGCTGGCAGCCGGAACAGCAGTAGGAATCCTTCAGTGGTCACTTCAGTCCATATTTATGGGTGCCGTATATCTGTATGTTCGGGATGATAAGGTACCCGACAGCTTTAGCTTATCGCAAATTGACAGCGCTATGCGTTGAATTCAAAAAAGTTGATATTTTTCATCGTCAGATAAACGTACATAGGCGGCAGTACGTTATATGCACTGAATCCATAAATCGACTTTTTTTACCCCACTATGTCTTTGAAAGAACAATTTAAGTTTAAGGACCGGCTGATCAAAGGAATTCATACCGACGGCCAGTTTAAAATCAGCGTGGTCAAAACCACTGAAGTGGTGCAGACTGCCAAGGATAATCATCAGCTCTCGCTGCTCAATACTGTATTGCTGGGGAGAACACTTACCGCAGCCATGCTGCTTGCATCCGAACTGAAGGGCGAGGAACGTATTCAGGTGCGCCTTGAAGGGAGCGGTCCTGCAGGGATGATCGTAGCAGAAGCAAACCGGGTCGGTGAAATCAGGGGATATGTTCAGAATCCTTCCGCAGAACTCGACTATTCAGACCAGGATGTCAGTATTGCGGATGGTATCGGTCTGGGCATTCTGACGGTATCCAAAACCCTGTACAACGAAGCTGAGCCCCGAACCAGCACTATTGAACTTGTTAAGGGGGATGTAACTGCAGACATGGCTCACTATATGGCCCAATCGGAACAAATATTATCCGCCTTCCTGCTCGATGTAAGCGTTGATGACGAAGGAAATGTTAACCAGGCGGGAGGATTGCTTATACAGCGGCTGCCGGAAGCTGAAGAGGAATCCGTAGAAAAACTTCAAAAAACCGTTGCGTCACTGCCACCGGTCAGCGAAATGCTCTCTGATGGTAAATATATCGATGACATCATGCACCTGGCCTGTACGCCTTTTAACGTCAAAGAGCTTGATCGTCAGCCTGTACATTTCTTCTGCAGATGCTCACCCAAAAGATTCCGAAATGCACTTTCGCTTCTAAGCTATGATGATCTGAAAGAGATGGAGGGTGAAAGCCAGGAAATTGTATGCCACTACTGCAGCAACCGTTTAACCATTCCCAAAGAGGAGATCCGGGGTATCATTGAGAAAGCCAAGGCCAGGCTGAACTGATCAGACCTCCTAAAAAACTACCGGAATCGTTTCGGCTTACAGGCTGTTAGTATTGCTGTATTTAAATCAGAACGATTCGGCATTCATGAAAAAATCCGGAAATGTCATCATTGTTGGCGGGGGCTTCGGCGGCATTACAGCTGCCAGAAAGCTTAGGAAGTTCGCCGACAACATTACTCTCATAGACAAAAAGAATCATCATCTGTTCCAGCCGCTGCTATACCAGGTTGCAACAGCGGCTTTATCACCCGGCGACATTGCAGTTCCCATAAGAGGCATTTTCGGGAAATATGATAATATCCGGACCGTCAT
>JAWVZW010000310.1:0-3373 GCA_033721975.1 Balneolaceae bacterium | reverse complement strand
TTCACGGGGCTGCAGATCGTTCTGTTTAAATACACGATGAGAGTTGATTGATTTCATGAATATCGAAACATAAACGACTTATGACTCATTCCCTTGAATAAGAAGCAACCGGATTTACACAATCAGCTTTGTCATAAGCTTCCTATGATCCTGCGAGGCTCTCAATATTCAGTCAAAAATTGAGGTTGGCTGTTTTACTTTTCCTTGTTCAGCTTTGCTGAGTGTGCATGAGGTTTCAACAAAGTCCTGCTTTCATTACTCTCTAGAGGATATTTTCACGTCGAACTGATCTTCGATCAGTTCTATGAACTGAACCTTGGGCAGAGCTCCGGCAGCCATTTTCGGTTGTCCATCAACAGGAATAAATAAGATGGAGGGAATACTTCGAATTCCAAAAACGGAAGCGAGTTCTTGTTCTGCTTCGGTATCGATTTTATAGATATCCACCAAGCCTTCATATTCCTCAGATAACTCTTCGATAATGGGAGCAACCATCTTACAGGGACCACACCAATCAGCGTAAAAGTCAATAATTACGGGCCTTTCTCCCTGATAATTCCATTCCTGGTTGTTTTCGTAATCAAAGATTTCCTTCAGAAAACTCTCTTTCGTTAAATGCTCGGCAGCCATAGTATTCTCTTTTTTATTGATGTATTCCATACAACCAATGCTGTTTATACGGAACCAAATTTTGTTTATCTATTTCACATGAAAGATAAACATATTGATCGACAATAAGTGGTTGGGATTCATAGATATTGGTGATGAATGCTATAGCCAAGCCATGATAAATCGTGCATCGCAGTTCGGTCGTTCGGTGATTCGCAGTCCAATTTCTTTTTATTGACGAACAACGAACTACGAAAGACCGATTCACCGATTTGTATTATCGTGAAAAGCTATTTGCCATACTTTCTTTTTGATGTTTGTATGCTTTTTACAAAAATCGATATCAGCTCATCACACTCTTTGATTGCATCATTTAGAATTTCTTCATCACTAAGAAGTCGTGCTTCTGACAGAATCTTCAGGCTGATAAAAGACTCTCTCAGTTCCTTCAAAATAATTTGAAGCTTATGAATAAAATCTTTCAATGATTCTGCACTTCTGGACTCTCCATAATTTAATGCCGGAGATGTACCCGATCGGATCAATTGTCCGGTCAAGTGATTGCCTGCTTTGGTTGGAGCTATATTTTCTGATAGAGAAATAATCTGTACCGCAAACCGTATTAGCCGATCTTCTAACTGCTGTTTATTCATGGCTGTTCCTTCCTGTGTGTTGCATTTATTCGTAAGAACAAACTTCCAGGATTTCCTTACAACCTCACCAAAAAATATCGTGCATCACAGTTCGGTCGTTCGGGACTACGAGGGATTGCCACGGAGATCACAGAGTGTATTTAACTGGAGTTTAATTTTAAATTGGTTACACCAATAACACTCCGCGCCCTTTGCGCCTTCGCGGTGATCCCATTTTCCGTGCCTCTGTGGCTCCCTCTTCGAAAACCTATTCGACACCAATATCCCCCTCTTTTGAATGAAATGTTTATCATTCAAAAAGAATTCTTCCTATAGATATCTGAATGAGCAACGAACCAACACAAGACGAACAGAGAAGCCTCAAAACCCTCCGCAGGACGCTGAGCGATATCTTTGCGCTGAGCAAACCGTACAGAACACGGTTTTACCTGGCCACACTTGCCGTTTTGATCGCTTCAGGCATCTGGCTTACAGTACCTCTCGGTCTTCGTGAACTTCTCGATGCCGTTTTCGAAGCGGGCAATCAGGATTTGCTCAATCTGCTGGCCATTGGGCTTTTTGGACTTTTTATCCTTCAGGCCCTCTTCTCCTTTACCGGAAACTACCATCTGGAATGGGTGGGCGAGCGGGTGATTACCGACCTCAGGAAAAAAGTGTATGAACATCTTCACCGCCTGGGATTTCGGTTCTATGCTGAGCGCAGACTTGGAGAAATTACTTCACGTCTCACTAATGATGTGGGCTCCATCCGAACGGCCCTTACCGACTCACTGCCGCAGATGTTCACGATCACCTTCTCACTGATTGGTTCTGTATCCCTTATGGTTGTATTGAACTGGCGCCTGAGCATTGTGATCTTCCTCACGGTTCCTTTTATAACGATAGCTACGCGTTATTTCGGTCTCAAAATCCGGAAGCTTTCACGCAGCATTCAGGACGACCTGGCAGAGTCTACCGCTGTTGCAGAAGATGCTTTGGGCTCCATTCGTCTCGTCAAAGCCTTTGTACGCGAGGATTATGAAGTAAAACGCTACAACAGTGCCGTTGAACAGCTGTTTGGTACTGCCCGGAGAAAGGTTGTTTTGACGCAGCTATTCTGGTCAGGGGTCGGCATTCTGTTTATGAGTACCCTGGTGATCATCTTCTGGTATGGCGGACTGGAGGTGCTGGCAGGTAGGCTTACGGCAGGTGATTTGGTGGCATTTATCATCTATGCACTCAATATCTCTCGGTCTGTCAGTCAGACTTCACGTCTCTATGCTGCTCTCAATACGGCAGCAGGTGCATCCGAACGAATTTTCGATCTTTTGGAGGAAGTCCCTGAAATCGAAGATCTGCCCGATGCCCGTAATGTGGATCATGTGGATGGAGGCATTCGTGCGGAAAATGTCTGGTTTAGCTATGAACCGGACAGGCCCGTTTTAAAAGAGATTACCTTTGACGTAATGTCAGGACGGACTATTGCCCTTGTAGGGCCCAGCGGGGCTGGTAAGACTACCCTATTGAATCTCATTCCCCGTTTCTATGATCCGCAAAAGGGATCCATTTTTCTGGATGGGGTTGATATCAGAAGGTACAGGATCAAATCGCTCCGTGAACAGATATCCATTGTGCCTCAGGAGGTACATTTGTTCGGTACATCGGTAATGGAAAATATCCGTTATGGAAAGCTGGATGCAACGGATGAAGAGGTGATGGAGTCTGCGAAAGCAGCTAATGCTCATCCATTTATCATGGCGATGCCGGAGAGGTATAATTCACTGATCGGGGAAAAAGGAGTAAAACTGAGCGGTGGTCAGCGGCAAAGGCTGGCTATTGCACGCGCTATCCTGAAAGACCCCGCCATTCTGCTTCTGGATGAGGCAACCTCCTCACTCGATTCCGAATCGGAAGCCCAGGTTCAGGATGCCCTGGAAAGACTGATGAAAAACCGCACTACATTCGTTATTGCACATCGGCTATCAACGGTGCAAAATGCGGACCGTATTCTGGTAATGGATGAAGGACGGATCGTCGAATCCGGCACACATGGAGAACTGATTACTCAGGATGGCCTGTATAGTCATCTCTATGCGTTACAATTCCGTGACCTGGATGAAGCTGAAGGGATG
>JAWVZW010000309.1:0-3382 GCA_033721975.1 Balneolaceae bacterium | reverse complement strand
GCTCCAGCTGAGAAGCCAGTTCATTAAGAATGCGTGACCGGCTGTTGCCGTTGCTGTTTTCCGCCTGATCGATCTGGCTGCGGATCATAACCAGGGTTGCAGCATCCAGCTCACGATTTCGGTCCAGCTGATCCACATAGGCTCTGGCCAGGGCGAAGGTTGACGGGAAGCTGTACTGAGGCTGACCCTGAGCGTTCAGGTAATCGAAGTGAACAGTATTAGCTGCTGCAATTTCATTGGCAGTGATATACTCGCTTGGAGTCAGCTCAAAGATATCGAGTCCGCGTCCGATCTCAGAGTTTACAATTTTTCCGTTGTACCAGTAAACAGACCAGCTTCCTGCAGGCTGCATTACTTCGGCACTCACAGGACCGCGGTCGTGGAACGCAATCTCAATCGGATTGGACGGATCCGTGAAATCAAAGATGTCGATTCCGCCCTGATACCAGGACTGCACCATGATATCCCGGTCAGGAATTGGGATCAAAGAGCCGTTATGAGCTACACAGTTTTCCTGAGATGTTTGGGCTGCAGGCAATTTGAAATAGCTTTGGAAATTCATGTTACCATCGTTGATGGTAAAGATGGCATTGGCTCCCCATTCCATTGGGTCTGTTGCACGGCATTTGGGCTGTGTTCCGCCGCCCCATTCGTCCGTAAAGATCACTTTGGTACCTTCATTGTTGAAAGTAGCGGAATGCCAGTAGGCAAAGTTTGAATCTGCAACGGCATCGATTCTCACCGGATTGATGGGATCTGATATATCAAGAAGAAGTCCGTATCCCTCACAGGCACCGCCGGCGAGACCAATTTCTGGATACAAAGTGATATCATGGCACTGATCGGGGCCTCGGTCTTCACCCTGGTTCCAATCGGCAAGCATAACATCAACCATCTCCTGCAGATTTTCACGCAGTGCGGCACTGTCAGCTGCAGTCGGCTGGCCTTCACCGCCTCGCTGCTCGACCATCATATTGAGAAGCTGCCGGACCATTCCGCCACGGAGAACACGTTCCTGACCAAAAATTTCGGCTACATAGGCTCCCTGCTCTTTGGCACGTTCTACGGCAGCAATCTCTTCCGGTGCAAGTCCGTGAGAGGGTGGGGCTGCCAGATCTTCAAAAATTCTCGGTGAACTCACGATTGCAGCATCTTCAGGGCTGTCGAGAGGAACCTGGATCACTTCAATACGGAATAGAGCACTGTTCGGATCATCTTCCGGAAATGCGGATGAACAGCCGGGTAACTCTTCATCAGGACGTACAGGTGCAGAACCTGAAACGTAGATATATACATTTTCATCATCATTCGGATCTTTCAGTACAGAGTGCGTGTGTGAACCTCGGCAGGTCTGTACGTTGGCGATATACTCCGGCTGAGTAATATCCGAAATGTCAAAAATCCTGATTCCGCGTAGACGATCGGGGCTGGCAGTCTCACGAACGCCTTCGGTACCGCAGTCAAGACGTCCTCCCAGACCTTCACCGGATACGAAAAGCAGGTTGTCATAAACGGATACGTCGCTTTGAGAAGCCGGACACAGAAAATCAACAACCAATTCGGGTGCAGCTGGATCTGAAATGTCCCATACCATAAATCCATTGTAATTCCCCTGAATGGCGTAATTGTCTATAAATGCCAGGTCTGAGTTAAAGGCACCGATAAAATCGGCAGGAGGGGGCGTTGTGGAAATCTTGTTCAGATTCCAGATCGCTTCTTCTGCGTCAAATAATCCGGCGTCCAATCCTACACGCGGGTCAGGGGTGGGATGTGTGGCTGCCGAGAGAGGGGTGA
Organism: Balneolaceae bacterium; assembly: GCA_033721975.1. GTDB lineage: Bacteria > Bacteroidota > Rhodothermia > Balneolales > Balneolaceae > Rhodohalobacter. The sequence goes on along the minus strand of JAWVZW010000309.1, from coordinate 1,588 downwards.
CAGAATAAGAAGCATCTGCCATGGTATTTTGTTGGGTTGCTTCTCCGGGAGCACAGCTGTAGGCTCCGAAAAAAGCTGCAAGCAAGATCACAATCCAATGACGGATTGAAGATCGCTTAAACGCAGCATAGAAGCGATTCATTGGGTTACTTTGTTTCATTCTGTGTTTCTGTTTGGTTGTCGGTTCAGTTCATATTCGTATCGGATGCAGTATCGTCACTCATCTGGGAAAGCATCAGTTTCATTCTGTCAATTTCAGTGATTTGATCGACCTGAATATCGGATGCAAGCCGGAACGCCTGCTCATCCAGGGCGGCACCGTCTGTATCAAATAAATTTTTCACCATGATGACGGCACCTTCGTGATGCTGTATCATAAAGGAGAGAAATTTACGGTCAAATTCACGGCCGCGGGCATCAGCCAGTTCTTCAAGCTGTGCCTGTGTGAGCATACCCGGCATATTGTGATGGGAGTGCATGGCCATATCGCCATGATTCATATCTGCATGATCCATTTGGTCATGATCGTGTTCATCCATCTGATGTTCAGCGTGGTCACCCTGTTCAGCATGAGCTTCCTGTGGCTGTTCCATGGTAATGGTAAGATCAAGTCCATCAATGTTCACAACAGGCACCGGCTGATTTCGCTCCTTGAGCCAATTCTGCATGGTTGCAATTTCATCTTTCTGAGCGTTGATGATTCGAGCAGCCAGGGTCTGTATGGTTGGGCTGGCATTATTTTCAGGTGCCAGGTCCGACATAATCAGTGCCTGAGCATGATGGCCAATCATGCCAACCATAAAATCGACATCGGCCTGGGTGAAGTTCATTTTTGATTCCTGAATTCTGTTCCAGTACAGTTCTTCCATCTCTTCACGGGACTGATCCTGTGAAAAGCTGATCGTGTGAAGCGCAAATGTGAACAGGAAAAGAGAGAGGATGAAAAGCAGGGACTTACGTTGTATGAAGCTCATAGTGATGGTGCTATTTTATTTTCTATTACGAGCCAATAACGAATTTCTTCGGATTTCATTGAGTACAGATTATAGAGCGATATCAATTCTGAAGCAAATCGGCCATAATCTAATTTTTTTGCAGACAAGGTGGGAGTAAAAAATGTTAAAATGATGGTCGTAAGGTAGCCGGAAAGAAAAGGTGTTTATAAAAAATTAGCAGCCCTCCTTTCAAAGAGAGCTGCTAAATATCATCTACAGACGGCTATTACCCCATTTGCACTTTAAACATAGGTTTATCAACCCGGTATGGCAATAAGTAGAAGGTCGTAATTTGACTACGTAGAAATACGTAGATGGCTGTTTAAGATAAATTGGCTTCTTCCAGGGCAAACCGGACAAGTGCAGCTGTATTCTTTAGCTCCAGTTTGTTCATCAGATTGGAGCGATGAGTCTCAACGGTTCGGGTACTGATATAGAGGATCTTTGCGATTTCTGGACTGGTGTATCCTTCAACGATCAATTTCAAAATTTCCCGTTCGCGTTTTGTGATCTGTCTTACGGGTTTGGAAGAGGTCTTTTTTGCCTGATCGGCATATCTTCCGATCATAAGCTGGGAAACGGATTTGCCAAAG
>JAWVZW010000308.1:0-3394 GCA_033721975.1 Balneolaceae bacterium | reverse complement strand
TCGACCGATGTAGCGGCAACTCCATCAGGAACGGCAACACCATACTCTTTAAACAACTCTTTAGCTTGATACTCGTGAATTTTCATAATGATTAATCAGGTTCAGTCAGCAAATTCAGTTAATTAAACGGCTCCAAAAATACCCAAATCGGGAGGTAAAAAAAAGTTTGTCGGGCATTCATTGTAAGGGAATCCGGAAATGGAATTCTTACAGTAAAGCAATACAAACTAAAAGAGATGGGAAAACGAAATCAAAGAACGAGTGACGTTACGCATATCGAGATGAGAACAGTGGGGGGAGCAGCATTATTCAGTCAGCCCGTCCTTGCCGGCAAATTGATTGATGGGCTAAAATGGTCTTGTGAGCATAGGGGCTTGCGCATCTATGACTATATCATATTGCCCGATCGCCTGCTTATAATTGGCAAAACGGCATGGGGAAATCTGGATGATGTGATTCATTCATACAGGGATTTCTCATCCAAAGCTGTGATGAGGACTCTTCACGGTTTGAATCCGGTTTCAGAAATATCCGGATTAATGACGATTATCATGGACTCTCCCCAAAACCGTAACTCAATGCTCCCTCAAATCTGGGACAGGGAGTTGATTCGAAATCATCTATACAGCCAGGAGGATATAGACCGCTTATCGCAAAACATTGCAAATATCCCGGTAAAAATGGGTTGGGTGGATCAGCCGGAGCACTATAAGTTAAGCAGTGCCTGTCCGTCACATCCGCTTGAAGGATGGATCCTGGAAGCTGTTGACCGTTGGCGCTGAGTGACCCATGCATTTCATCAACAACAGAAAACAAACTAACCGGCAGAGATTTTAATCCAGTTCCTTAATAGCACCGGCGAGTTCCTGGAGGGATTTTTTTGCATCCCCAAAGAACATCTGGTTTTTGTCACTGTAAAAAAGCTCATTTTCGATACCTGCATAGCCCGGACTCATGCTTCTTTTGAATACGATGGTGCGTTTGGCTTCATCCACATCCAGTATCGGCATGCCGTAGATCGGGCTGCTGGGGCTGGTTTTAGCCGCAGGATTCACTACGTCATTCGCACCGATAATGAGCACTACATCGGTTGACTTGAAATCTGGGTTGATTTCATCCATGTCATACAGCTGGTCGTACGGTACATCTGCCTCCGCAAGCAACACGTTCATATGGCCCGGCATACGGCCGGCCACAGGATGGATTCCGTATTTCACTTCAACTCCCTTTTCCTCAAGAAGATTAGCAACTTCCTTTAGGGTATGCTGTGCCTGGGCCACGGCGAGGCCATAGCCCGGTACGATAACCACTTTGCTGGCATATGCACACTGAATGGCTACATCATCAGCAAATGTCTGCTGTACAGATTTATCCCCGAGATCCTGGCCGGGTCCGCCATCATCCCCTCCGCCAAATGCACCGAAGAGAACATTCATGAGGGTTCGGTTCATGGCCTGACACATGATATTGGTCAGAATCAATCCGGCAGCACCTACCAGGGCACCACTGATAATCAGCAGGTTGTTGCCCAGCACGAAGCCCGCCATGGATGCCGCGATTCCTGAGTAGGAGTTCAGCAGGGATATTACAACCGGCATATCTGCACCGCCGATGGGCAGCACGGTAAGAACACCAATGAGCAGTGCCATACCAAACAGGATCCAGAAGACCAGCTGATATTCCGGGTCAACTGCAAACCATCCTACGAGACCCAATGCGGCTATGGTCAGGACCAGATTGATAATATTCTGACCGGGAAGTGCAATTCGACCGCCCCCGATAAAGCCTTTCAGCTTGCCGAATGCAATAAATGAACCGGTAAATGTGATGGAACCGATCAGGATACTGAGTCCGGTTGTGATCAGCGACTGCAAATCGAGTGTTGCTGCACTGAGTCGGGTAAACTCACCCCATGCAACCAGCGCCGACGCGCCACCGCCGAAACCGTTGAAGATGGCCACCATTTCGGGCATCGCGGTCATTTGTACCTTTTTCGCTGCAAAAGCGCCAAGAAATGTGCCAATGACAACTCCGGCAATGATAAATTCAAATGAGAGAATATTTTGGTCGAACAGAGTAACAAGTACCCCGATCAGCATACCAATGGACGCAAGCTGATTTCCGGACCGTGCTGTGGCGGGTGAGCCCAGTCTCTTAATCCCGATGATAAAAAAGCCGGTTGCGACCAGGTAGATCAGCTGAATTGCATTGGGAATGTAGTTCTGGAGGAAGTCGGGCAGAAACTGGCTCATTTATCATCCTCCTTTTTTTTGAACATCTCCAGCATCCGGTCGGTAACCATGAAACCACCCACCACGTTGATGGTGGCAAAAACGATGGCCACAAGACCGATCCATTGAGAATAGCTGCTTCCGGTTTCTCCTGCGATGATGAGAGCACCAATCAGCGTAATACCCGATATTGCATTTGCCCCCGACATGAGCGGAGTGTGCAGGGTTGGAGGTACTTTTGAAATGAGTTCAAAACCTACAAAAGAGGCGAGAACAAAAATGAATAGATTGAAAATGAGATCTTCCATATGGATTATATCTATTTCGGTGTAGAAATGTCCGTCTGTCAGCCCCCTATATATTTTGGAATGCCGTGACGGGTTTACTTCATATTTTCTTTTACAAATGGAGAAATCAGTTCACCCTGGTGAGTGACTGTAGCATTGGCAATAATTTCATCCTCAAAATTAAAGTCGGGTTTACCTTCTTTCATCAGCAGATTCATCAAAGACATCAGGTTTTTCGAATAAAGCTTGCTGGCATGAAAGGCCAGAGAACTGGGAATGTTAAGCGGTGCAACAATCCGGACATTATTGTGAACTACGGTTTCACCCGGTTTGGTCACTTCGCAATTCCCGCCCTGTTCTGCCGCAATATCTACAATGACAGATCCCGGACTCATATCATCAACCATCTGTTTGGTGACCAGCAGTGGAGCCGGACGTCCTGGAATCAGTGCCGTGGTAATGACAATGTCTGATTTGCGGACATGCTCATGAATCACTTCCCGCTGCTTCTGCTTGTTTTTTTCTGATAACTCCTTGGCATAGCCTCCCTTGGTTTCCGAATCTTCTTCCTCGAGAGGCACATCTACGAATTTGGCACCCAGACTTTCCACCTGTTCTTTCACTACGGGACGAATATCGAAAGCCTGCACCACAGCTCCCAGCCGTTTTGCGGTTGCAATGGCCTGCAGGCCCGCAACTCCCGCTCCCAGCACCAGAACTTTGGCCGGCGGAATGGTGCCTGCCGCGGTCATCATCATCGGAAGGTATTTGTCCAGATGGTTTGCTCCGAGCAAAGCAGCCTTATATCCGGCAATGTTGCTCATCGAAGAGAGGGCGTCCATGGATTGGGCCCGGCTGATGCGCGGAATGGTATCC
>JAWVZW010000307.1:0-3397 GCA_033721975.1 Balneolaceae bacterium | reverse complement strand
TGAAATGATGACTATATAAAATATGAACAACTCGCCTTCACAAATAACACGCATGTTATTATGGTGGCTACCTGTCGTAATTTTCGCTTGTAGTTCAGAAAACCAGCCTGATTATATCAGCTCCCTACCGGAAGTGGAGTCCTTTTCATATTCAGCTTTTACTGATACTCTTCTATCATCAAAGAAGGTTGATATTATACCAGAACTATTCATTTCAGGAAGAGATAGTGAAAGATACACTCTAGGAATGCCTTTTTGGATTGAAAAAGTTGAAGATGAGATTTGGATTTCTGATCCAGTTCGAGGAGAAATTGCTGCATTTGATGAGGGTGGTCAGTTCCTTAAAATGATCGCGACAAAAGGTAATGGGCCAGGCGAACTTCTTAATCCGGCAAGTATATCTTATCAACCCTCTATCTCGGAAGTTAAAGATGATGTTTGGATACTCGATTCTGGGTCAAAAAATATTATTCAATACTCAATTAGAGATGGTGAAGTAAATAGAAGCCAAAACAAATATTTAAACTCTGCCTTTTTTGGCAATAAGTTACTGAGATTAAATAATGGGAAACTTCTAGCACCCCTTTTGAATCATGAACGTCATGTACTTGGAATCTTTGATCAGTCGGGAGAATTGGTAGAAAGTTTGATCGACCGTCTCGTACCACTCGGATTTCAACCAACAACTTACAATCATGTTTATTTTGACTTTGAACCATCTCAAAATAAACTTGTGTACACCTACCATGGCTTACCTTTGATTTTCATGCAAGATATGAAACAGGAGAGAAGGCAAATCTTTGATTTTATGCCAGATAAGCAGCTGATTGAGTATAACATTGATCTGAAACCTATTCCAATGAATGAAAGGGTATCAGTAAATAGCATGATTAATGATCTATTTATTTCTGATAATCTTATTCTCTTCTATTTAGAAAATGATCTAATCATTTTTGATTATTTCAAAAAAGAGATTCAGCAAGTAATTACTTGGGTTGATAATGAAGGCTTTCCAATGGTCTTCCAACAAATGGTCTTCACCGACGGTACCTTCTTCCTGATCAACCGGTTCACATCCGACATTTACAAATTTGAGCTATCGGAAATTCAGGGTTAGGCGTTGGCAGAGTACCGTGGCATGCTTATATGGGGGAGCCCTCCACTAAGATCGGCGTGAAACTTCTGGGTCACAAAACAGGCCATGGCTGCGTTGCTAAGATGTGAAGCTATCTGAACACTATGACCAAATTGGACATGCCAACCCGTCTCACGTCTGACGTTTGACGTCTGACATCTGCCATCTGACGTCTCACATCACCCATCACCCATCACCCATCTTAAACCGCTCCCTGTACCGATGCTTTTACCTTTGAAAAGGAGATCGGCTTGGAGAAGCAGTGGGTAAAGCCGGATAGCTCGCGAACCATGCTTTTACGGGTTTTTGCTGATTTTCTTTGGCTCTTCGATTCCTGCTCGCTTTTATTGCCGGGAGTCAGTCCGATGATGACCGGATTGTAGATCCTGCGAATCTGACGGGCTATAGCCGAGCCGTCGTGTGAATTTTTAAAGGGTGTATCGAGCCATATGATATCGGGCCGCTGGTCGGCAATCTGCTTTAGAGCTTCATTATTGAAAGATGATGCCCCCACGAGGTCGTGGCCGAGCTGATAAATAAGCATTTCCAGTAAAAGTGCCTGGTCATGCATAACCGATTGCGCCGATTCGTCTCTGATGATATATGCTGTTTGGCGTCTCACGTGTCTTGGTTCTGTTTCTTTCCTGCGTAATGCTGATGATACAGTGCGCATACTTCGTAATTAGGATTTGTTCTTACCCCAGATGACCGAAACGGTTCCGGCGTTCAGGCCGGATGCTGTCGCAGCGTCATCTACATGTACTACAAATAAAGAGAACCGGAACCCCTAATCGTTGCAAAATAGTTGGGAAAATGTGCTTATAGGTGGCTTCAAGGCGTATTTTATAATTGGATAAGTTCGCTGCAGGTCACGGATTGTTTTTAACCGCCAAGGGCGCAAAGAAGCGCGAAGGTCTTTTTTTTATAATAGATGAGGTATTATTTCAGAAACTGCTTTTCGAACTGATGAATATTTTCATCCGTACCGGCAACGATAATTTCGTCCCCTTCCTCGAAAGTGAAGCTCTCGGGTGGAATGTCCGTGATTTTATCTCCATTCCGGACTACAGCCAGAACGGTACAGCCGGTTTCGGAGCGAACATCCTTCTGGGCCAGCGTGGCGCCGGCCAGTCGTCCCGCAGGAAGCTGTACGAGGTCGATCTGTTTCTCGGCTGCCAGCGATGTTTCATCGTCAAAAATACACGATGCCAGCATGCGTCCGCTCACCGTAGTCAGAGACTGAACATAGTCAGCTCCTGCCTGGTAAAGTTTTTTCACATCATCCGTTTCGTTGGCCCGCACGATAATCCGGGCGCTCTCATTCAGCTTTCGTGCCAGCAATGTGGCAAATAGTGCTGTCGTGTCATCCTGAATGGTAATAATAATGGCGGAAGCATCGGTAATGCCGGCCTCTTCCAGGGTGTCGGATTTACGGATATCCCCTACTACATCCACACCCTCTTTCTCTTCGATATCGACCACCGTGACATCCACGCTTTTGCTGTTCAGCATCTTCACGGCAGCCTTTCCGGAAAGCCCGTATCCCAGAACCAAGACCTTGCTGCGTCTGAAATGCCGTACTTTTGATTCTGCTTTTTGGGTGAGCTCATCCAGCTCTTCATGATCACCGGCTACAAGCAGACGCGTTTTGGAGGTAAGGGTGAGATCCGGCGGCACGGGTGTGATAAATTCACCGTTGACCCAAGACCCAATCACATTGATCCGAAACTGATTCAGCAGGTTGGCCTGGCTCACCGTCATATCACACAGCTCACTTCCCTCTTCGATATCCATTTCAACCAGCTCAATGTTGCTGTCGATCTCCACGCTGTCACGAATGGAGATGGCCGGCACCTGTACCGCAAGACTCTTGCCGATCAGCTGACGCGGCGATATGGTAATTTCCGCACCGGCCAGATCAAAATACTCCTCCATGGTTTCATCCGTCAGGATGGCAATCTTTTTCACCTCACCATTGCCCAGTATATTTCTGGCTGAAAAAAGAATACTGATGCTCTTGTCAGTTGCAGAATGGACCACAATGGCACGGGCATATTCCAGACAGGAGGATCTCAGCACTTCAGTATCTTCCGGGTCGCCCCACATCACATTGAGCCCATCAGAGAGCAGTTCCAAGGCTTTTTGCTCATCCTCCTCGATAATCACATAATCCTGCTTTCGGGAATCGAGCTCGCGCAGCAGGGCGTCAACGTGCGGCGAGTATTCGCAGATCACGATATGATCTTTTTTATCCACCTTGCG
>JAWVZW010000306.1:0-3403 GCA_033721975.1 Balneolaceae bacterium | reverse complement strand
GCTTGACTACATCCGAAAAACCAAGGTTGCAGCCGGTGAGGCCGGAGGTATTACACAGCACGTGGGTGCCTATGAAGTGAAAACCGATTCCGGTAAACCGATTACATTTTTGGATACTCCGGGTCACGAGGCTTTTACCGCTATGCGGAGCCGGGGTGCGCAGGCCACTGATATTGTTATCCTGGTGGTTGCCGCCGACGATGCAGTGATGCCGCAGACCATTGAGGCGATTAATCACGCCAAAGCTGCGGGTGTGTCTATTGTTGTCGCAATTAACAAGATGGATAAGCCCGAAGCCAATCCCGACAAAATTAAGCAGCAGCTCTCAGAGCATGGTGTGATTGTTGAGGAATATGGCGGTGAAGCGCAGTCTGCTGAAGTATCAGCCCATACCGGAGAAGGTATAGATGAACTGCTCGACAAAGTACTTATCGAAGCGGAGCTGATGGAACTCAAAGCAAATCCCGATCGTCTTGCCAATGGTATTGTGCTTGAATCCAGGGTGGATAAAGGCAAGGGTACGGTTGCGAACGTGCTTGTACAAAACGGAACACTAAAAGTAGGTGATCCTTTTGTAGCAGGTCCGGTATTTGGTCGCGTCAGAGCGATGGAAAATGAGCATGGACAGCGATTGAAAGAAGCGGGTCCTTCAACACCGGTTCAGCTTACAGGATTTGATGATACACCTCAGGCGGGTGATCGACTGATAGTGGCGCATGATGAAAAAACTGCGAAGGATATCGCCAATCAGCGCCATCAGATTCGAAGGGAACAATCACTGCGGAGAGTCAAGCATCTTACGCTGGACGATCTTTCCAGAAGAATGGCCCTTGGAGAAGTATCCGAACTCAACATTATTATTAAAGCCGACGTGGATGGCTCTATCGAAGCACTCTCCGGAGCTCTTCAGAAACTGAGTACGGAAGAGGTTTCCGTAAATATCATTCACACAGGATCCGGTGCCATTACCGAATCGGATGTGCTGCTCGCATCAGCCTCTGATGCCATCATCATTGGTTTCCAGGTACGGCCTACAGCCAACGCCCGCAAGCTTGCGGAAGCGGAAAGCATCGACGTCCGTCTCTTCAGCGTGATTTATGACGCGGTTGATGAGGTGCATGACGCACTTGAAGGACTCCTGAGTCCGGAAATCAAGGAAGAGATGAAAGCGATGGCAACCGTTCGGGAAGTCTTCAAGATTTCCAAAGTGGGCACCATTGCCGGATGCTATGTCACGGAAGGCAAGCTCAATCGAAATAATCCTATCCGCGTGATCCGGGATGGCGTCGTCATTTACGACGGTGAAATTGATTCCCTGAAACGATTCAAGGAAGACGTCAAAGAAGTACAGTCCGGATACGAATGCGGTATCAGCATTGTAAACTTCAATGACATCAAAGTGGGTGATGAATTTGAAAGTTATGCCGTGACTGAAGAGAAGCGTAAGCTCGAAGATGCACGATAGGTGCATCCTTCGATCAGCGAATTTCTAATTCTTCAAATTAACCCCGGAAATGAGCATTCGAACAGAGAGACTGGCCTCCGTTTTAAAGAAAGATCTGGGGGAAATTCTGCAAAGAAATTATCAACCCGCAGGTACATTCATCACGGTTACGAATGTTAAGATGACCGATGATCTTTCCATTGCCAAGGTGTACCTGAGTATCTTCTCGCCTGGAAGAGATGTCCAGCCTATCTATCAGAATATTGATACCAAGCAGGATGAGATCCGGTATGAACTGGCATCCCGAATAAAAAACCAGGTTCGCAGGATTCCTGAACTGATTTTTTATGAAGACGATACCGCTGAATATGTGAATCGAATGGAACACTTATTTAGCAAGGCAAAGGCATCCCGGTCCGATCAGGATTCCGATTCTAAACCGCAGGATGGGGACAAGTCCCGTTCAGAAGAATAACGGTTTTCGGATGGCTAAAAAGGTAATTCCGCTTTCTGACCTGCCAGTATTTACCAAACACACGTCTTTCCCGGAAAACCCGGATATTTTTCAAAAGGGTGCGGTTATTCTAATGGATAAACCCACCGACTGGAGCAGTTTTCAGCTTGTAAAATATGTCCGAAACCGGATACCTCCGAAAAAAGTGGGTCACGCCGGTACATTGGATCCACTGGCAACCGGTTTATTGATACTCTGTTCAGGGAGAGCTACAAAGTCTATATCGCAAATCCAGGAGCTCGAAAAAACCTATCATGCCGTAATTCGTTTCGGTTACTCCACGCCCAGTTTTGATTTGGCAACCGAACCGGATGAACATGCAGAGTGGAAGCATATTGACCGGAACAAGCTGGAGGATGTGCTGAAAGACCAATTTACGGGTGTTATTTCCCAGGTGCCGCCGATCTATTCTGCCGTCAAGGTTAAGGGTACAAGGCTATACAAACTGGCCAGAAAAGGGGTGGATGTTCAACCGGAACCCAGAAGCGTTACGATTCATGAAATCCGAGTCATAAGGGTGGATCTGCCTGAGATCGAGCTGGAAATCAGATGCGGCAAGGGCACCTATATCCGGTCGCTGGCGCATGATCTGGGGAAAGCCCTTGATAGCCGGGCTGTTCTGGCAGAACTTCGAAGAACTGCTACGGGAACCTTCAGCGCAGCAGATGCTTTTTTACCGGAAGAATTTGATACCTTTATGGCCAATCACAAAAATCAATCCTGACGGACGTTCTGACGTGTCTAAAATTGTTTATCTCAAGGATGTAAAAAAGCAGCCCAACACGGTTCTTACGGTTGGAACCTTTGACGGGGTTCATGCCGGGCACAAGGTACTGATCAACACAGTGCTTGAAAAAGCCGGGGAGAATCAGGCCCGAAGCGTCATAGTTACATTCGATCCCCATCCGAGAGACATCATCAATCCGGGAAGTTCCGGGATCAAATTGCTCAGCACGCTGAAGGAGCGAAGCGAACTGCTTTCTGATCTGGGAGTGGATGAGATGGTTGTCATTCCGTTTGACCGTGATTTTTCTCTGCTAACATCCGAGGAATTTGTCCGTGATATTATCTGGGAAAAAATCGGCGTTTCAGAATTTGTAATTGGCTACGATCATCAGTTTGGCAGGAACAGGGAAGGGACCATTGAAACGGTTCAGAGGCTGGGCAAAGAGCTCGGTTTCAAGGCACACGTGGTATCACGGCAGGAAGTAGGCGATAAGACCGTCAGCAGTTCTGCCATACGGAACGCGATCCAGGAAGAGGGGGATATGGAACTGGCTGCCCGGTTCCTGGAACGAAATTATATTCTGAATGGCAGGGTTGTACACGGCGATAAGCGTGGAAAAACGATTGGTTTTCCAACAGCTAATATCATGCCTCAGCATCCGCGAAAAATTATCCCGAAGAAGGGAGTGTATGCGGTATGGGTACGGGTGGAGGATGTT
>JAWVZW010000305.1:0-3410 GCA_033721975.1 Balneolaceae bacterium | reverse complement strand
CCCCTGATTCATAGCCAGTTTTTTGGATTCGGAAGCAAACTCTTTAGTCGTTCCGAAAATTCTGCGTCCTGTTGGTTTTTCCCAGTAAATCATTTCCAGCACCATAAAGGCCAGATGAAGGAGGGCAACAAGTGAAACCAATGAAATTTGGAGCAGGGTCATGGGTGTCGTGATAAGGGTACTGTGAGAAATCAGATCTTATCAACCGGATACTCTGTTGAAACTGAGGCTCTTGAGCATCCAGTCGGGCAGCGGTTTTTGTTCTTTTCGTTTTCTGAGATTCAGGTATAAACCCCATTTTTTCATGATCGGCAGCTTGTGGGTGTTGACGAATTCAATCAGGGTGCCATCCGGATCTTCAATGTATGAAAAACGACCGGCTGCTTCTCCCATATCAAAGCTGGAGTCACTGTCTACCGTAAATTGATACCCATTTTCCGCACAGGCTTTCTTCAGCTGGTCCATGTCGTTAACGTCAAAACAGACGTGGATAAAACCCGGATCGCCCCAGAACCGGTTTTCATAAATCTTTCGAGGTTTTCGATTTTGAACCTGTATCAGCTCAATGTCTACATGACCAAATAGCCGGCAAAATGCTCCTTTCCGGGCCTGTTTTTTGCGGATCAGGACTCTTCTGCCCTCAAATGAATCACCCAGATCACTAAAGTGACCCGTCTCATCAAAAATGATTTCATCAAACTGCAGGACGGATTTATAAAGAGGCAAAGCCTTGTCTATATCGGATACACCCAGAGTTACGCCACAGACTCCACCCAGGGGCTGAGAATTTTTCCTGAACCAGGATTTCCCTTCAACTACTTGAAACAGGTTTTGATAGGAGTCCTGAATCAGGAAGTGCCGGCTACCATCCGGCGCATAGAAAATGGGACCGGCAAGTTCTCCAATTTCTTGATGGGCTTTGTCAATATCCCTGCATTTTATTTTGACCGAATTGATTCCTAAATCACCTGTCTGGATAGTAAATCCGGCACTTTCCGGAGTCCGGCTTTTAAACTGCCATATTTCGAAACCGCCTCCGCCATTCATATTCATGGCCAAAAGAGCCCTGCGGGAATGTGTTTCTCCTCCGGTATACCGGGTCATCAGTCCGGCTTCCGCTTCATCGTCAAATACCGGAACATCCATGCAGAAGAGAGATCGGTAAGAATCCCAGGCTGTATCAATATCGGATACGCCGATTCCAACCTGCTGAATCCCGGTTATTAATTCATTCATCGATTATGGGGTCAATTGATCAAATAGATCGACAAATTACCCTTTTGTATTCCAACTGCAAAGCCATGAAATACATGATCAGATTTCAGGGGCCGAATCACAATACCAAATCGATCGTCATAGTTTGAATCTGTATTATTTGAAAAGCATCATTAGATTGGAGTTTTAAAACCTACATCCAACAGCCAGGCATGAATGTGAAGCCGAATACAACCTTTTGTTTTATATGTTTACTGATGCTCATTCTGGTATCCTGCAAATCATCAGAAAATGCTGTATCACCGGAAGCCCCTGCAGCCGGGAATTCAGAGCCCGTGAGTGAATTCTTTATGAACTCAAATGTATTCAGTCAAAGCCTGACCGGTTTTGTTCTCTACGATCCGGAAGCGGATTCTGCTCTTTTTGACAAGAATGGAAGCCGATTTTTCATCCCGGCCTCCAATATGAAAATATTCACCTTATATGCTTCACTAAAGACCTTGCCCGATACCCTGCCTTCACTTCGTTATACGGTAAGAAACGATACCCTTTGGTTTAAGGGTACGGGGGACCCGGCATTTTTAAATCCTCATTTTGACCCGAACGGAGTGTATGAATTTCTAAAGAATAGACCTGAAACACTCATATATTTTGATAACCATTTTGAGGATGACCACTTCGGAGCAGGGTGGCCGTGGGATTGGTACCCGGCGTCCTATGCGCCACAAAAATCTCCGTTTCCTGTTTATGGAAATATGATTCGGCTTCAAACTCAGCAGATTTCCACGACAACGCTGACTGATGGGGAACCGGTTGAACCTCCTTTCTTTGAAAAATATATCGTAAATCAGGGTAGAGATGCGGAGCAGGATGAATTGGTAACCCGTGACTACCAGACAAATACAGTTTTCTATTCTCCACGTTCAGATACAATAAAGCAGGTACGCAGTATTCCCTTTATCTATGAGACCGACATGATAACAGAAATGCTCGCCGATACGCTGGGACGGCAGGTGGATTATTCTGATACAGCAGATTTTACGGATGAGAGCTCTTTATATGCAACTTCGTCAGATACACTTTACAAGCGCCTGATTCAGGAGAGCGATAATTTTGTTGCGGAGCAGCTCATGCTAATGATCTCGGAGTCGCTTTCAGGTACATTAAACACGGAGAATGCTATCCGTTATTCACTCGTAAACCACTTTACATTCTTGCCTCAGCTGCCCCAATGGAGGGATGGATCAGGGCTGACACGCTATAACCTGGTTACGCCGCTAAGTTTGGTGATTCTTCTCGAGAAGCTGATGGATGAATATGGTGAATCAAAAGTGTTAAACTGGTTTCCGGCCGGGGGCGTCAATGGTACGATTGAAGGACTCTATGGGGCTCCTGAGGGAGAGCCACCTTATGTGTATGCAAAAACCGGGACTCTCAGCAATCATACAGCCTTGAGCGGGTATATTTATACGGATTCCGGTAGACGACTCATATTCAGTACCCTGCACAACAATTATGTGATAGGCAATAGTGAACTAAGGCAGGAAACGGAACGATTACTGGAGCTGATCAAAAGGTCCTACTAACTGAGTCTTCATCGATCGATTTGTTTGAACGGTTTGTTGCTTCAATTCATGGTAAAAGAACAAAAAACATCAATGGCGGCATCATTCAGGTCACTTTGTACATGTATTGCAGGGATACGGAGAACCCGCGGCAGCAATGCCAAGATCAAACTGTGTGCAGCCTATTTGAATGAATTGGAATCAACAGATGATGTGCGTCTTGCAGCCCAATTTATAGGAGAAGGAGCCTTTTCAGCAATCAGTGACAGAAAAGCATCTATTGGCAGCAGAACAGCCGGTCTTGCAGCTTCCTCTTTTTGTGAGATCGATTACGATGTGGTTTTCAAGCCCTGCAGAACGGCGACGGGCAGCAACTCCGAAACCATTGGAAGGCTGATGGAAAATGTACCTGCAGCTGTAAACAAGCGTAAGCCTCAGGTAATTACCCTTAAGGATGCCGAGAATTGGTTTGTCCGTTTGAGCGAGGTGTCATCGAGAGATGATAAGGCCCGTATTCTGCATGAAATGTGGGAAAGAATGACAACCGATGAAATTGTCTACTCCATCCGAATGATGGGGCAGGGGTCGCTCAGAATCGGTTTCGAAACCAGAAGCCTGGTATCAGCGATT
>JAWVZW010000304.1:0-3410 GCA_033721975.1 Balneolaceae bacterium | reverse complement strand
CTCACATGGCCGGTCGCTTCCTTGGGATACACGGTCAATACATTTCAAAAATCGCTGGCCTCCTGGGAAAGAATTGACAAGGTACTCACGGAGCCCATCGATATACGCGATAAAGAGGATGCACGCGACGTGCCTGAAGAGAAGATGGAGGGGTCGATTACCTTCGAAAACGTCAGTTTCAAGTATCCGGGCTCTGATGAGTATGCCATAAGGGATATAAGCTTTCATATTGAAGGAGGGAGCAAAGTTGCATTCGTTGGCAGAACCGGCGCAGGCAAAACCACCCTGGTTAATCTCATCCCGCGGCTGTACGATCCCACAGAAGGCAAAGTGCTGGTGGACGGTATTAACGTAAAAGAGTGGAAACTCTCATCACTCAGAAGAAGGGTAGGATATGTACCCCAGGATACCTTCCTGTTTTCTGCAACGATACGAGATAATATTGCCTTTGGTGTAGACCAGGCAACCGATAGCGAAATTGAGGAGGCAGCTGCAAATGCCCAGGTACTGGAGAATATTTTGGATTTTGAGAAAAAATTTGAGACAATGGTAGGTGAGCGAGGGATTACTCTATCTGGTGGACAAAAACAAAGAACGGCAATTGCGAGAGCTCTGTTAAAGAAACCCAGAATTATTATTCTAGACGATTCGTTAAGCGCGGTAGATACTAAAACTGAAGATGCTATCTTGACCCATCTGAATGATCATCTATCCGATATAACATCAATTATGATCTCTCATCGTATCTCCGCAGTGAAAAATGCGGACACAATTTTCTATATTGACAACGGTTCCATTATTGAAAAAGGTTCTCACGATACCCTGTTGGCTAAAAAAGGCCATTACGCAAGAATGTATCAAAAACAACTATTAGAACAAGAACTAGCTCAGATATAAACCCATAGACAACCGGGCGTCTTTTGTTTGAACGGCAAAGGCCCCTAAACATAGCGGGAGACACCATGATCATTGTACCACTCGGTGTGGCATCGGCCACCCCAACAGCAACCAGACACCTCTCAGCAGTTGCCCTTTGGCGCGAAGGAGACATTCATCTTTTCGACTGCGGCGAAAATGCGCAAATGCGAATGCTTCAGGCGGGACTCAAACGATCCAAGATCGAAAATATATTTATTTCGCACTTTGATGTAGATCACTACTCCGGTCTGATCGGACTGCTGTCTACACTTCAGCTTCAGCGTCGCGATAAGCCTCTTCACATTGCCGGACCGAAAGGCATCAAGGAATTTGTAGAGTGGAATCTCAAATTTGCGAAAGTCGATCTGAACTTCGACATCAACTATACTGAAGTGGAAGAGGGCTTTGAATCAGAAAAGGTTGTGGATGCAGACGAATATTATGTCGAGGCACGTCCACTCAACCATACGAAATTTTGTATAGGCTACCGCTTCCAGGAAAAAGACAAACCCGGTAAAGTGGATGCTGAAAAAGCTGAAAAAGTAGGCATTACGGAAGATGCCCAGTTCAAGGCACTTAAGGCGGGTGACGATGTTGAACTGGAAGACGGAACCGTCATCAAGTCGTATGAAATTGTAGGGCATCCTCGTCCGGGTGACAGCTTTGCCTACATAACTGATACCAAGTACTGCCCGAATTCCGTGAAGCTGGCCATGAATACCAATATTCTCTATCATGAGGCCACATTCAGCGAAAGCCTTGCAGATAAAGCAGCTGAAACAGGTCACTCTACATCCATTGATGCCGCCCGGGTTGCCAATGAAGCCCAGACAAAGCTTCTGGTCATCAGTCATTTTTCCGCCCGATATACAAATCCGTTTGTATTGCTGCGTGAAGCAAGGGCTAAGTTCTTCCCAGCGTGGCTAGCCACCGAGTTGCGTCCGATTTATACGGATCCTGCGCAGGAGAAAGGCATTGTGAAGCAAAAGGTCTATATCAAAGAGATAGATGACAGCAAGAGTAAAGGCAATTCAGGAGGCAGAGGCCGCAGCAGATCGGATGATAAACAGAAGCGTTTCAGGAAACGGCGAAGCTCCGGATCCTCCGGCTCATCCAGGGGGCGGTCCGACAGACCCAAGCGTCCCCGTCGTGATGACAATCAGGAACGAAGAAAACGCCGCCCGGATAGCAGCAGCTCTAATCGCGACAACAACAACAGCGATTATAATAACAATAAAGGAACGTCAAGGCCGCCAAAACACATTACACCTAGAACACCCTTTGACGACTTCGACAGATTCTAAAACTCATTTCCGGAATTGAGTAAGCAGAAACCAATCAAAGCCGTCGATTCAGAACTGATTCGACGGCTTTATTACTTTTTTGAGCCATACAAGTGGTGGGCGGTTCTGGCAATCGGCCTTACACTGACCGCAGCCTTCCTGGGAACGGTACGCCCTAAGCTCACACAGGTAGCCGTTGACGATTATATGGCACAGGGAGACGTAGATGGTCTGCTCTGGATCATCGGTCTCATTGTGCTGGCACTGGTCGGTGAATTTTTCATCCTGGTAGCCAATACCTATATCACACGGTGGTTTGGTCAGGGAGCCCTCTTCAGGCTAAGAAACGCTGTTTTTGAAAAAATTGAATCGCTTCACGTTCAGTTTTTTGATAAAAATCCGATCGGCCGGCTCATTACCCGTACCACCAGTGATATCGAGGCCCTCAGCGAGTTGCTCAGCGACGGAATCGTGAACATGATCGGCGACCTGTTCCGGATCTTCTTTATTCTCTATTTCATGCTGATCATGAGCTGGGAGCTTACCGTCATTTCAATATTGGTGCTTCCGATACTCTTTTATTCCACGTTCTGGTTTAAAGGTAAGGTCAGGGTGGCTTTCCTGAATGTGCGTGACCAGATTTCACGGCTGAATTCCTTTGTTCAGGAACACATCAATGGGATGGCGGTTGTGCAGCT
The DNA here is from genome assembly GCA_033721975.1 of Balneolaceae bacterium. Taxonomy (GTDB): domain Bacteria; phylum Bacteroidota; class Rhodothermia; order Balneolales; family Balneolaceae; genus Rhodohalobacter. The sequence continues at coordinate 511 of JAWVZW010000304.1, read as the reverse complement.
TTTTAATCGTGAAAAAAAAGAGAAAGAGAAGTTTGAAGCCATTAATGCCGAGCATAAAAAGGCTTACATAGAGACGATATTCTATTTTTCAATCTTCTGGCCTATCGTGGAAGTGTTGGCAAGTATTGCAATGGCGCTCGTAGTGTGGTATGGTGGAGCGAGGGCTTTAATGGATCAGGTGACCTTTGGTGTCTTGCTTGCGTTTATCCAATATGTTCGCCAGTTCTTTAATCCTATTCGTGGACTTTCTGAGAAGTACAATACGCTGCAGTCTGCACTGGCATCCTCTGAACGAATTTTTGATGTGCTGGACACCCCGAAAGAGGTTCAGGAAACCAGCTCGCCCAAACCGCTGAAAAAGGTGAAGGGTGAAATAGAGTTTCGAAATGTATGGTTCAGGTATAATGAAGGTGATGAACTGATTTTAAAGGATGTGTCCTTCAAGGCCACACCGGGTGAGCTGCTGGCAGTGGTGGGTGCAACGGGTGCCGGAAAAACCACGATTATCAAT
>JAWVZW010000303.1:0-3414 GCA_033721975.1 Balneolaceae bacterium | reverse complement strand
GGTATCGCCAATGTGAATATCGGAACCAGCGGTGCGGAAATCGGTGGTGCTTTTGGGGGTGAAAAAGAGACCGGCGGAGGACGAGAGTCCGGTTCTGATGCCTGGAAAGCCTATATGCGCCGTCAAACCAATACAATCAACTGGAGCGACGAGCTGCCGCTTGCACAGGGGATTGAGTTTGATGTGTAAGTAGCAGTGTTCAAGGTCCAGGGATCAGGGCACAGGGTAAAATAGATGGTGAGAAAAAATGTGATCAGCTATCAATCATGATGCACAGTGACCTATACAAGATTGATTTTACAGGTTGGTTGAATGGAAGAACTTGAATCAAAACCCAAACGCCGTAGGGGTGGCGATAGAATAACCGCCGATTTCAATCAGCGGTAAATGGATTGGTATAAAAAAACATCCGAGGCCAAATACATTCCAATCCCAAATCCATTTCGAGGAGGTCAAAGGAAAGGTTTTGAATATAAACATTTCGTATGTGAGCATTAATAAGCTTTTCCAATATCCCTTCGAAATGTATTCGAGCGCTGATCAGGATCCCGCCTCGGGGATGGGAAGAGGACTCATCACCACCCCGCGCTACGCACGGGGCTACCTATGTTTAACGCCTACGGCGTTAGAAGCAGGCCGATTTACTTTACATATCACTAATTTTTATGCGTTTTGTGGAATTTAGTGAAGCAAATATCCATATTGTGATTGATAAAGCGTGAATGAATAAGGCGTTCGGCTGAATCTGCCGAAGCTCTGTAAAGGTCCGAATAACATGTTTCAGAAAGAGATTGAATTGAAATCGGGAGAACAGATTTTGCTCCGGTCCAAGCTGCACCCGGGCTTGATGTACGGTGGGATGATACTGCTTATATACGCTTTATGTATGTTGTTTCTGATCGGATTCACACCGGATCTTATTCTTGCAGTAGTAGGGCTGGTATTCACAATTGCCGGTTTTATTCAGTGGTCCTATTTTGAGTACATCCTCACCGACAAACGATTACTCAAAGTTTCGGGATATTATTACATCCGTGCGGAAGAAGTACCGCTCGAAAAGGTAGGCCATGTGACGCTCTGGCAAAATATGCTGGATCGCATATGGGACAGAGGGATCATTACGCTTTACGGAATCGGGATCCGTACTCAAAAGATCCGGGGAATTTCAAAAGCATCCAATTTCAAAAACGCCATTCACAGTCAGCTATCGGTTGAGCCTGAGCACTATTTTGACTGACACTGGATCATGATTGATGCGCACTTAGTCCATCAGTCGAACAATCATATGATCTTTTACCTCCAATTACGTATTGTCAGTACAGCGGAATCAATGCGCTTGGGTGCGTAATTTCTATTTTTGAATTCCTCATCATTAGGATCCGTTCAAACTCAAATCCAAAAAACCGATTTATGTTGACTAGAAAATCCCTCATTCTCACCATTATTCTGATTTCACTGCCTGTAACGGTGCTTCTGGCCCGTCAGGGTACGGTTGATCAAACCCTTACCGTGCAAAGCGAGATTTTAGACAGGGAGATGCGTTACTCGGTTTATCTTCCCGAAAGTTATGCCACGTCCACAAGGGAATACCCGGTAATGTATTTGTTACATGGGATGACCGGTGATCACAGCGACTGGATCATTCAGGGAGAGGTGCAGCGTATTGCGGGAGAGGCAATGGCGGATGGCAGTGCACCGGAGATGATCATCATCATGCCGGATGGACTATACGATGCATTTTACATCAATAATTATGACGGATCGGTACGATGGGAAGATTTCTTTCATGAAGAGTTTATACCTGCTGTGGAGAGTGAGTTCCGTATCACAACAAACCGAAATAAGCGTGCCATTGCGGGGTTATCGATGGGTGGGTACGGTGCCATGTACCATGGCGTGAAATACAAGGAAAAATTCAGTTCAGTATACGCCATGAGTGCTGCCTTTTTAGAGGTGGAACCGATGCCAGAGTCGGAGAGAAGTGACTGGGACAAAGAATTTCACCTGAAAACATGGGGTCCTTACAATGAAGACCAGCTTCCTGAAAATTATAAAGAACACTCCATACAGGAGATGTTCAAAGCGATGGATCCGATTGAGCCGGCACAGGGTGGCTGGAATCCAATGGGAAATGGGGAAGAACCACTGCCGGCCATATTTATTGATTGCGGCGATGATGATTTTTTACTGAGAGCCAATACCAATTTGGTACACATCATGAAAGAGAAAAATGTACCTCTGGAATTCAGAGTTCACGATGGGGCACATACATGGGAATACTGGCGAACAGCTCTGCATGATGCGCTTGTATTCGCGGGTGATGTATTCAGAAGATAGGAGATAACGATAAAAGGGGAATTCTATGGAAGTATCAGATCTTTGGATTTATGCACTGATTACGATGGTCTGTTTCTTCGCATCCTGCGGGCAAAAATGGAGTGAAACGGATCAGGGTGAATACATTCTGGTTGAGCAGCGAAACGGTCCGCCAATCGGATATTCAGCAGAATCCGGTGCGAGCCTGCTGGAAATTGACGGGTTCATTTTTAAGGATTTGAATGGGAACGGCGAACTGGATCCGTACGAGGACTGGAGGCTACCGGTTGATGAGAGGGCAGCAGATCTGGCTTCAAAAATGAGTATCGAACAGATTGCGGGTTTAATGCTCTATAGCAGTCATCAGGCAATACCTTCAACAAGCGGAGGGTTCGGCGGTCCTGCTACGTATGATGGTACCCAATACCCTCAAAGCGGAGCAGACCCCTGGGATCTCACTGATCAGCAGAAGCAGTTTGTCATCAATGACAATCTTCGGCATGTATTGATTACCAGTGTTGAGAGCCCCGAAACGGCTGCCCGATGGAATAATAACATTCAGCAACTTGCAGAAGGTTTAGGATTGGGGATTCCTGTAAATACAAGCTCCGATCCGCGTCACGGCAGCGATTCCTATGCGGAGTACAATGCGGGAGCAGGCGGTGAGATATCCCTATGGCCGGGCACATTGGGGATTGCGGCGACGTTTAATCCGGATATCATGAAACGGTTTGGTGAAATTGCATCGATTGAATACCGTGCTCTCGGAATCGCAACAGCACTTTCACCACAAATCGATCTGGCTAGCGAACCCCGATGGAGCCGGTTTGACGGCACCATGGGTGAGGATCCACAGTTAGCTGCGGATATGGCCCGGGCCTATGTTGACGGATTTCAGCAATCAGACAGTGAGCATGAAATTGAAAGCGGCTGGGGATTTCAAAGCGTCAATGCCATGGTAAAACACTGGCCCGGAGGCGGAGCACAGGAGGGAGGCAGGGACGCTCATTATGCATACGGATCCTATGCTGTATTTCCGGGTGGCAATCTGGAAGATCATTTGATCCCTTTTGTTGAGGGTGCGTTTGACCTTGAAGG
>JAWVZW010000302.1:0-3418 GCA_033721975.1 Balneolaceae bacterium | reverse complement strand
TGCGGTCGCCTGCTGCCGGAAGTATTTCGAGCCCACCACCGTCGAACGGCACGTACTGGAACGCGGCACCTTCCGCGCCTCGCTGCTCAAGGCGAGCTGAGGTGACTGGTCAGTTCATCGAAAGCCTGTACAACGGCTCCCAGACGTTTTGCGGTTGCAATGGCCTGCAGGCCTGCAACTCCCGCTCCCAGTACCAGCACTTTGGCCGGCGGAATCGTGCCTGCCGCGGTCATCATCATCGGAAGATATTTGTCCAGATGGTTCGCACCGAGAAGAGCAGCCTTATATCCGGCAATGTTGCTCATCGATGAGAGGGCATCCATGGATTGGGCCCGGCTGATGCGCGGAATGGTATCCATGGCCAGGGCTGAAATGTTCTGCTTTTTTAGCAGCTCAACGAAGTCTTTGTTCTGAAGCGGCCAGATAAATGAAATTAACGCGGCGCCGGATTTCATTTGCTTAACGGTCTCATCATCCGGAGCCTGAACGGCCAGTAGCATATCACATGCTGAAATCAGGGACTCCCTGCTTTTTGACAGAGTAGCGCCCGCTTCCGTGTACATTTGATCTGTATAACTTGACTCTGATCCCGCGCCATTCTCTACATGAACTTCAACGCCGAGTTTAACCAGGGCTTGAACTCCCTCCGGCGTAATGGCAACCCGCTTTTCATGCTTTTCTGTTTCCCTGCAGACTGATGCAATCAAGGCTTTACCTCCGTAGCTTTTATTTATAGTAAATTATCGAAAAAATGCTGAATTGCAACCAAAGTATTCAAAAAATGACAACCTGAATAAACGCTTCGGTCAGCGTCCGCTCTATCGGATCGATAAACAAGTTCGACTGAATCAGGGTTGAAATTTTTGTACTTTCTTTCAAAGCAAACAAATTCAGAATAGACATGAATGACATTGATGGGAAAACGTTTGATGTGGTAATTGTGGGCAGCGGTCCGGCCGGACTCACAGCTGCACTTTATGCTGCACGGGCAGATCTGAACCCAATTATTTTTGAAGGGCCCGAACCCGGCGGGCAGCTCATGCAGACTACGGATGTTGAAAACTATCCGGGTTATCCGGACGGGGTTATGGGTCCCAAAATGATGGAGGATTTCCGTGAGCAGGCGAAGAAGTTTGGTGCAGACTGCCGGTACGGTTACGTAACCAACATTGAGTTTGAAAAGAGACCCTACAAGCTTACGATTGATGAAGAGACTACGGTTTTCGCACAATCCATTATCATCGCAACCGGCGCATCAGCTAAGTGGCTGAATCTGCCCAGCGAGCAAAAGCTGAGAGGAAAAGGCGTGAGTGCGTGTGCTACCTGCGACGGTGCTTTTTTCAGGGATCAGCATGTGGTAGTGGTTGGCGGTGGTGATACAGCTATGGAAGAAGCGACTTTTCTGACCAAATTTGCCAGCAAGGTTTCCGTCATTCACAGAAGAGATGAACTGCGCGCGTCTAAAGCCATGCAGAATCGTGCATTTGAAAACGAAAAAATCGAATTCATCTGGGATTCAGAACTTCACGAAGTACTGGGTGACCAGGTTGTGGAAGGTGTCAGCGTCAAAAACCGGAAGACCGGAGACATCACGATCCTGGATGATGTAACGGGCGTATTTGTGGCCATCGGGCATAAGCCGAATACAGATCTTTTCAAGGGTGTCTTGAAGATGGATGATGTGGGATACATCATGACCAAGGGACAGTCCACCGAGACAGACCTGCCGGGAATTTTTGCCAGCGGGGATGCGATGGATCCGATCTATCGCCAGGCGGTTACCGCAGCCGGAACAGGCTGCCGTGCAGCACTGGATGCAGAACGGTTCCTGGCTGAGAATAAGGACGAAAAAGCCATTGCCCAGGAGCACTGGAAGTAAACCTTTCTATTATTCGTCAGACGACTGCTATATAATATTATTGGGATAACTCAACCCTAAGTCGTCTGACGAATACATCTGGTGTAACTCAACACTCAGTCGTCTGACGAATAAAGGGTTTTGATACCCGGCTAACAAGTGTTATAAAGTATGCGTGGATGAAGGTAAAACCACTCGTCAGCCGAGTGGTTGGCCATCGCCGGAAGCAGAAGTTAATTATTTCTTCTTCTTACCTACGGTTTTGTCTGTCTCTTTCTTTTTCTTGTCTGATGAGGATTTCTTTGTTTTGCTTTTTTTCGCTTTCTCTTCCTCCTCATCTTCTTCATCGTCAGCTTCATCAATCTCGATGACTTCAGCCTCTACTTCATATTCGTCTCTGGACTCATCCACTTCTTTTTCCACAAAAACGCGGACATCACTGGCATATAGCAGGATGGAAGAAATTGCGGTCAGAACCGGTGCATAAAGCGCCAGAAATGCCGTTCCTGCCACTCCAATGGTGAGCTGGCTCTGAAACAGGATCTTGCCGTTTTTATTTTTTACAAGAACCTTTCGCGCGTTACCCTCTTTGATCAGACGTCTCAGCTGGGAAATAATTTCGTTTACGGTGCCCTGTATCTCTTCCATAATTGGTTTGGTGGTTTTCTCCATCTTGTTGCCTCCTTGTTCGGGAAAATATGTAAGGAAATTAGAATTCATGGTTCTTACTACGTAAAGGGATTCAGAAAGATTCAAAGAACCATGTTGTCAAGAGTATACTGTGCGTCAACGATTGGTGTTGATGCGCGTCTTATCGAGGTAGAAGTGCATATGAGCGGGGGTGTGCCGCGATATTTTCTGGTGGGCCTGCCCGACCGGGCCGTGAGTGAATCGAAGGACCGAATTGATGCAGCTTTAAAAAATGCCGGTGCACGCTTTCCAAGGGGCCGAATTACGGTAAATCTTGCACCAGCTGACCTGCCCAAGGAGGGAAGTGCGTTTGATTTGCCCATTGCGGTGAGTCTTCTGGCTGTATCGGATCAGATTGTGACGGATAAGCTGGAGCGAAGCCTGATCCTGGGTGAACTGGCACTTGATGGTCAGTTGCGGCCGGTAAAAGGTGTACTTCCCATGGCGGTGGAGGCAAAAAACCGTGGTCTTGAATTTGTACTGGTGCCGGAGGCAAACGGAAATGAAGCGGCTGTGGTAAAAGGGATCCAGGTAATGGCTTTTCATTCACTACAACAGGTGATGGAGTGGCTGCAAAACGAATATTCCATGAAACCGATACAAATTGATCCCGAAAAATTGTTTAAAAGCAATGGTCAGCAGGAGCTGCTCGATTTTGAGGATGTTCGCGGCCAGGAGAATGTAAAACGTGCACTGGAAGTGGCAGCTGCTGGAGGGCATAACGTGGTTATGGTGGGTCCGCCCGGTTCAGGAAAAACCATGATGGCCCGGCGAATCCCGACCATATTACCACCGCTGACCCTGAATGAGGCCCTTGAAACTACAAAAATTCATTCCGTAGCCGGATTAATGGAACCTGGTAAATCTCTG
>JAWVZW010000301.1:0-3429 GCA_033721975.1 Balneolaceae bacterium | reverse complement strand
TGAATCGCTGGGGATTACCGATATTCCGGGAGGGGAAGAGTACTACAACTGGCTGGTTAAAATGTATACAACGGTGGATATAACCCCGGAAGAGGTTCACCAGATTGGCCTGGATGAGGTTGCCCGGATACGAAGTGAGATGATGGAGATCGTGCGGGAAACCGGTTTTGGTGAGGATTTTGACGGATTTTTAGAGTTTCTGAGAACGGACCCGCAGTTTTACGCCGAAACACCTGAAGAACTGATGGAGAAGACCGCATTGGTTTTGAAAATAATGGACGGGAAGCTTCCGGAGCTGTTCAAAACATTACCCAGGCTGCCCTATGGAATTCGTCCGGTACCCGACTACCTGGCTCCGCGAACGGCAACGGCTTATTACAGTCGCGGCAGTGCCGATGGAACGCGGGCAGGGTATTACGCTGTGAACACCTATGATCTGAAGAGCCGTCCGCTTTACGAAGTAACCGCTCTGTCATTACATGAAGCCGTGCCGGGACACCATCTGCAGATCGCTTTGCATCAGGAGCTGGAGGGATTGCCAAAGTTCAGGTCCAATTCCGGTTTTACGGCCTACACCGAAGGCTGGGCGCTCTATTCGGAACGGCTGGGGCTTGATACGGGAATGTACGAGGATCCCTATCAGAACTTCGGAAGGCTGAGCTATGAGATGTGGCGGGCTTTGCGCCTGGTTGTGGACACCGGTATTCACTCAATGGGATGGGAAAGGGAAGAGGCCGTTCTGTATATGGCCCGGAATTCGGCACTTTCATTGCATAACATCCGCAGTGAAGTGAACCGGTATATCTTCTGGCCGGGACAGGCACTGGCGTACAAAATGGGGGAGATTAAGATTAGGGAGCTGCGGGAAAAAGCGGAACAGGATTTGGGCAGAGAATTTGATCTCCGTGAATTTCATGACGTGGTTCTGCTGAGCGGAAGCGTGCCCCTGAGTGTGCTGGAAGAGAATGTGAACACATGGATTGCTTCAATCAACGGTTAGAATGCGTCCATAAATATACTGGCCTGCCCGGATTTCTCTCAGTTTTGCAACCCCGGGAAAGTGACCCCAGCGATCAAACCCGAATTTTTCCAGAAGTGCGATACTGGGAGAGTTGATGTCGAGTAAAATGGCAAGCAGCCGATCGATTTCCAGTGCCGGGCATTCAGCGATCATCTGCTTCATCAATGCACCGGCCACTCCTTTCCGGCGATATTGCTTATGCACATAATAACTCACCTCAGCCGTATGCTTCAGGGCATCCCGTCCGGATCTCCAGGGACTCAGTGAGAGATATCCCATGACCGTATCTTCTCCTGCTTCAACAGCCACATAGACGGGGTAGCCGGACTGATGATGGTGTGTCAGCCATGCTTCCCGATCCTGAATCGATACAGGGTCCGTAAATGCCGTACGGTTGCCCGCTTCAATCGCCTGGTTCAGAATCTCTGCAATGGCAGCCGCATCAGCCGACCGGGCTTTGCGTATATCTATCATAAAAAAATCTGTTTGGCTTCAGGCATGAGTCCTTGTCTCATTTTGCGTTTTAAAATAAAGAACAGATAAATCCTGTTATATTGAAACAGCTGAGATGATTAAAAAATAGTGATGACAGGAGGATTTTATGAGCGGGCGGGTAAAAACAGTTGCAGCGGTGGCGGCATTGGCCATCACAATCCTGGTCTTTATTGTGATTGTGAATCAGGTGGTTCAGTTTTCGGGCGTTCTGGCATCGGTTCATCCCGTTCTGGGTCAGGTGGCATTAACCGTATTTGTAATTCTGATCCTTACGGCCGTACTGGCACCGATCTATCTCTATATCCGGCTTCCTTCCCGGCTTATAGCGCCCGAGTCGGAGGAAGGGCCTGAATATGATGAGTATATCGAAAAGCTGTCGGAACGGCTGGCCTCTAATCCCCGGGTTACCCTCAATAAAATTGAGAACCGGGAGCAGCTGCAGGAAGCCCTGACCGAGCTCGATAAGGAGAGTAATATTGTGATCAAGAAGACGGCCTACAGGGCTTTTATTACAACGGCGATTTCACAGAATGGAGCCCTGGATGCTCTCTTCATCCTGGGACTTCAGTTTCGCCTGGTTTGGGAGCTGGCCCGAATCTATTCGCAGCGCCCAAACCTCAAGGAGATGAGTTTTCTCTATACCAATGTGATGGTTACGGCCTTTATCGCCAGCAGCCTGGACGAGGCGGAATATTTTGAAATTCTGGAGTCGTCCATGTCGCAGGGGATCGGATCCGTGATTTCGATGCTGCCGGGGACCTCGCTGGTTGTCAACTCAACCATCACGGGAAGCTCCAATGCTTTTTTGACATTGAGGGTAGGCAAGGTGGCTCAAAAATACTGCAACTCGCTGGTTCGAAAAGAGCGGCAGACCATCCGGAATTCCGCCACCTCGGAAGCTGCAAAAATGCTGGCCGGTATCATTTATGACGGTACCAAAAAACTGGTAGCCTACATGGGATCGGCGCCTCTTCGAATGGCTTCGCGTCCGTTTATGAGGAAAGAGAAAGGAACTGAATAAGTGAAGTGAGAACCGGGGAGGTAAAGAAATTACGATCCCGGGATCTCTTTGATCAGTATGGTTTCAATCTCTTCCAGTGAAAGCTGTTTTTCATCGCTCTCTTTCATGTTTCGCAGTGTAAAGCGGTTCTCCTTGAGCTCATTGGAACCGACAATCAGGGCAAAACGCGCGTTTTCACGATTTGCGTCCTTCATCTGAGCCTTCATTGAACGCCCCATATAGTCCATGGTAGCAGAGATACCCCGTTTTCTGAAAAAAGGAAGTTTGGAAAGTCCCCAGCTCCGTGCTTCATCCCCGAGAGTGACGATATAAAGATCCACTTCTTTCTCACTGCCGAGCATGATACCCAGTTCTTCACAGGCAATCAGCAGTCTCTCCATACCCGCGGCAAAACCGACGGCCGGTGTGGGCTGGCCTCCTACTTCTTCCACCAGAAGGTCATAGCGTCCGCCTCCGGCCAGCGCATCCTGCGCACCGAGATCCGGACTGATCAGCTCAAATGCGGTTTGGGTATAGTAATCCATGCCGCGCACCAGGTGCGGATCTTCCTCAAACGTAATGTCCAACTCACCCAGGTACTGTTTTACCTTTTCGAAGTGCTCTTTGGATTCGTCATTCAGGTAGTCGGTGATGACGGGTGCACTCTCAATGAACGGCTGATCCTCCTCTTCCTTGGAATCCAGAATACGCAGCGGATTTTTCTCAAACCGTTTTTTAGATACATCACTCAGTTTATCAAAGTGAGGCTTCAGGTGCTCTTTCAGCGCAGCTTTATAAGCTTCCCTGCTCTCGGGGTCCCCGATCGAATTCAGCTTCAGCGTGGTGTTTGTGATCCCGATCTTGTTGTAGATGTGGATCATAAATGCAATCACCTCAACATCAGCTACCGCAT
>JAWVZW010000300.1:0-3443 GCA_033721975.1 Balneolaceae bacterium | reverse complement strand
TGGCCGGATTGGCCTTGTACTGAATACCCTCTTCAGCCACTTTAACCACTTCAAGATAATCCTTCTCTTCTTCTCCGGACTGAGGATCAAGGGTAAAATCCTGAGTGGATATCAGGGCCGGGTCCACGAGCGGTTTCAGTTCTTTTTTAATGGTTTGCGGTGTGATTCCGTGTTCCCTGTTATACTCTTCCTGAACCTTTCTTCTGCGGTTGGTCTCATCAATCACTTTTTGCATACTGTTTGTGATTTTATCCGCATAAAGTATCGCCTTGCCTTCTACGTTTCTGGCAGCACGACCCACAATCTGAAAAAGAGACGTCTCGGATCGCAGAAAACCCTCTTTATCGGCATCCATAATGGCTACCAGGCTCAGTTCCGGGATATCGATTCCTTCGCGAAGCAGGTTAATGCCAACCAGAACTTTGAAATCACCCCTGCGATATTTGTAGAGAACCTCCACTCGCTGCATGGCGTCCAGTTCACTGTGCATGTAAGCGGCCGGAATGCCCAGATTCTTTAGATACTCACTCAGCTCCTCACTCAGCCGCTTGGTCAGTGTAATACAGAGTACGCGTTCATTTTTATCGGCCCGCAAACGAATCTCTTCCAGCAGGTCATCCACCTGGGTGTCCAGCGGACGAACCTCAATCTCCGGTTCCATAAGTCCTGTAGGACGTATAATCTGTTCCACATACACCCCTCCCGACTGTTCCAGTTCGTAATCGCCGGGTGTTGCACTCACAAAAATGGCCTGGTTGATCATGGTTTCCCACTCTTCAAACGTAAGCGGGCGGTTATCAAGAGCGGAAGGCAGCCGGAATCCGTGTTCAACCAGTTCGATCTTACGGGAGCGGTCACCGCCGTACATCGCCCCGATCTGGGGTACGGTTTGATGGCTTTCATCAACCACAAGCAGATAATCATCCGGAAAATAATCCATCAGGCAATAGGGGCGCTCACCGGGTTTTCTGGCGCTCAGATAGCGGGAATAGTTTTCAATACCGGAGCAGTACCCGATTTCCTGCATCATTTCGATATCAAACAAAGTTCGCTGCTCCAGACGCTTAGCCTCCAGAAATTTTTGTTCATTTTGCAGAACATCCACCCGCCAGTGCATTTCATCCCGGATCTGCTGAATGGAATCCTCCAGCCGGCTCTGTGTAGTTACATAATGAGAGGCGGGATAAATGCGGAACTCATCCACATCGTCAATGATATCTCCGGTTTCCACATTGAATACCTGCATTTTCTCGATTTCATCCCCCCACATTGTCACCCGCAGTCCCTCTTCTGAATAGGCGGGGTAGATATCCACAACATCACCCCGTACCCGAAAAGTACCTCTTCGAAAATCGTTATCGCTCCGGGTATAGTGAAGATCCACCAGATCATAAAGAAGTGTATTTCTGGGGATTTCCTGATCCGTTTTAAGTGTGATGATCAGTTTCTCGTATTCCGAAGGGGATCCGATGCCATAGATGCAGCTCACGGAAGAGACAATAATAACATCCCGCCTGCCCGATAGAAGGGAACTGGTAGCTCGCAGGCGCAGGCGCTGGATCTCTTCGTTGATAGAGAGATCTTTTTCAATGTATTTGTCCTGAGCGGAGATATAGGCTTCAGGCTGATAATAGTCATAGTAGGAGATAAAAAACTCAACCCGGTTTTCAGGGAAAAAATCACTCAGCTCCCTGTAAAGCTGGGCCGCCAGCGTTTTATTATGGCTCATCACCAGCGTTGGTTTTTGAACATTTTCAATTACGCCCGCAACGGTCCGGGTTTTTCCGGATCCCGTGATACCCAGAAGCGTCTGAAATTGGTCATTTTGCCGGATACCCTCGGTAAGCTCTTTAATCGCATTGGGCTGGTCGCCGGCAGGCTCCCAGGGTGAGTGAAGTTTGAATTGAGACATATCCTTGGAAGATAACTACATGCGGGCTTGATACAAACAAGACAAGCTTAAAATAGTTACTCATTACACATTTTTGCGCGATTAGAGGTAACTTTGTCCGGGATCCGGACAGTCCTGTTAACCCGATGTATTGTATGTATCGGTATTCAGCCCTTCTGCTTTGGGTCCTTCTCAGCAATAATCAGTTAGTGCACTTTCAATACCCATAGAAAAGAATGTCCCAGGAAGATCAGTTAAAAAAACAGCGAAAGCAGATTGACGAAATTGACGAACAAATACTGGATCTGCTGAAAACGCGGAAAGAGGTTGTTCAGGATGTAATCAAGAGCAAGGTAGAGAACCAGCTTCCGGTATTTGTGGCGGGACGTGAGGAACAAAAAACCGATTCCTTCAGAAAAAAAGCTTCGGAAAGGGGAATTGATCCGGATTGGGCAGAAGATTTTCTGCGCATGGTAATGGCAGCTTCACGGGCGGCACAGTCATCGGAAAATTTTCCAAGTTCTACGGATGAACCAAAACATATCCTTTTTGTGGGCGGAGAGGGAGGCATGGGATCTCTATACCGGCGATTTACGGAAAGCAGCGGTCACCATGCTTACAGCCTGGATAAGGGGAACTGGTATCAGCTGGAAGAATTGGCTCCTACACTCGACATGGTGATTATTACGGTTCCCATTAATGTAACGGTAGACGTAATTCAGAGAATCGCTCCAAAGCTGAAGCCTGAAACAATCCTGGCTGACTTTACCAGTAACAAAATTGAACCGCTTCAGGCAATGCTGGATGCTCATCCAGGCCCTGTGATCGGACTCCATCCCATGCATGGCCCTGATGTCCCCAATCTATCAAAACAGCTGATGGTTATCTGCTCAGGACGCGATCCGGAGAAGGCGGATTGGTTCAGGGAACAGTGTGTTCTTTGGGGAATGCGGATTATTGAGGCCGATCCTGCCAAACACGATCATGTGATGCACCTAGTTCAGGGATTGCGCCATTTTGTAGCGCTGCTGCATGGCTCTTTTATGAAGGAGTATGACCTGAACCCCAATGAAATGCTTGACTATTCCAGCCCTATCTATCGTGCAGAACTAATGATGACCGGACGAATTTTTGCACAGGATGCAGAACTCTATGCCGATATCGTATTTGCCAACAAAGAACGGCGGGATTTGCTGGTCTCTTTTTTCAGGCATCACAAGGTGCTCATGGAGATGGTTGAAAAGGATGACAAACGAGGTTTTATTCGGGAGTTTGAAGCGGTAACCGACTTTTTTGGCAAATTCGCCTCTCAGGCACTCACAGAAAGCGGATATCTGATTAACAGACTGGCCGACCGATTTTCGTAAACCAATCTTTGGTGGAACCGCGAGGGATGAATCCCTCGCTCGTGTGTGTCGCCCAACGGGTGTTGGGCTATGTCTCAGTAAATTGGTTTAGGATCGAGGAATGTGATTCAAAATGCACGAGCCGGTGCTTCAGCTCCGGAGTGGAGGTCGTAATGCCGCGAGGGTTAAAACCCTCTCTCGTATAT
>JAWVZW010000299.1:0-3450 GCA_033721975.1 Balneolaceae bacterium | reverse complement strand
TTAGAACCCTAAAATGACTTTTTTTGGAAGGTGGTCGGTGGTCGGTGGTCGGTGGTCGGTGGTCGGTGGTCGGTGGTCGGTGGTCGGTGAAAACTCAAAACTAAACACTTAAAACTCAAAACTCATTTCTCAATACTCATGACTCACTACTCAATACTATCATGATTACCCTTTTTCGACGAATACGGGAAAAACTTATCGCCTCAGGATCCGTTTCCAAGTACCTCCTCTACGCAATTGGTGATAAGATGTTTGCAGTGGATAGTATCTCTTGTCCCGTTAGGGACAATCTATCGGTAGTAAGAATGAGAACAATTAACCACCATTGTGCCGTCAGGTACAACATATAGAGCTGTTATGGCGAACACCTACACACAAATTCATATACAAGCCGTATTTGCCGTTCAAAACCGTCAGAGTTTGATCAGCGATGAATTCAAGGACGATCTGTATAAATACATTACCTCCATCATTCAAAATAACGATCACAAGCTTCTACAGATTAATGGTATGCCAGACCATGTCCATATCCTCTTTGGAATGCGGCCGGTTCAGGCTTTATCTGATTTAATGAAGCAGATAAAACAAGATTCATCCAAATGGATCAATCAAAACAATCTTGCCAATGGAAGATTTTCGTGGCAGGAAGGATATGGGGCTTTTTCGTATTCAAGATCCCAATTACCTCGCATCATCAAATACATCCAAAATCAGCAGGAACATCACAGAGTGAGGTCATTTCGGGATGAATACATATCCTTATTAAAAACGCATGACGTGAATTATGATGAACGATATATTTTCAAAACAATCGAATAATGTGATCGAATGTCATTGTTCGGACCTGCCCATCAATCATATGGCGTACCTACGGCACGCTGTTTATTTATGTACAATGTTTTTTCTACCGATAGATAGTCCCTACGGGACAGCCAATTATGACAATAAAAGAGAACGAATTTCTTCCGGATCCAACTACTCAATACTTATTACTCATTACTCAATACTATCATGATCACTCTCTTTCGCCGCATTCGCCATAAGTTGATTGACTCGGGGTCGGCTACGAAATATCTGTTATATGCGGCTGGCGAGATTCTGCTTGTGGTAATTGGGATCCTTATCGCCCTGCAGGTAAACAACTGGAATGAAGAAAAGCGATTAAATCAGCAAATAGACAGCACCCTGCTTGTAATTACGGAAGATTTAATACGGGATGAAGAAGCAATTAATGAAACGATGTTATTCTTGGAGGGCGATTTGGCTGCCCAGGAAAACATCATCCGGACACTTGAACAGGGTGATACTTTTGCAGAACAGACCTACCGTGACCTGGGCAGGGTGATGCTTTTGCGGAGGACTGAATTGACGGATAACGGCTATAACCTGCTGAAAGAACTGGGAATGAATAACCTGAATGACACAGAGTTAAGAGACGCCCTCTACGATTATTACGAAAGGAAAGCCAAGATTGCGTTAAGAGAAATTCAGGATGATAAGGTTGAATTTGAAAACACCTGGATCGAATATGTAAGGGAGCATTTCAGAATCTGGAATTTCGGAGAGCAAGCAATTCCCAATGATGGTTCATTTATCAGGAATCACAGTTATTTCCTGACCATGATCAGAATGAATCTGAACAATCGTGAATCCACACTCAATGCCCATGAGGAGGCATTGAGTGCAAACCGTGAGTTGATACAAACCATTGAATCAAGACTGGATCGCTGATATGCTGCGCTTCTTCCGACAGATACGACAAGACCTTCTTATGTCTGATAAAACACGAAAGTACATACTCTATGCACTGGGTGAAATTGCCCTTGTGATGATCGGGATCCTCCTTGCTCTTCAGGTAAACAACTGGAATGAGGGAAACAGACTCAAAGCTCAGGAAAAAGTATATCTGGAGCTGATCCGGGATGATTTACTGCTGCAAAAAGAAGAGAATGAGCGACAACGATCCTCGCTTAACGGTCATTTAGCAATCGAAGATCAACTGACGGATCTCATTGTGAATAGATTTAACGTGGGTAAGGAGGAGCAGGATGATGCAAAAAGAATACTGAGTACTCTGCCTGCGGGCAGAACGTACGGGGCCTATGAAGCTACTTTTATAGATTTAACTTCATCCGGGAATATTGGCCTGATTTCTGATCAGTTATTGAAAAACAGGATCATTCAGCATTACCAGGTACAGAAAAGAGACCGGGATGTCATCAATAACAATTCACTGAATGCCTACCTTGAAGTCTGGACGAAACTTGCAGACCGAAACCTGATTATGATCGCTCCGAATCTGGTACGTTTTACCGATGAGCAAAGAGTGCTGGAGTTTAATCCTGAGTTTGATTTTCTCAACGATCAATTATTTGAGAACCTCTCAGATGAAAATAATCTCATTCTGTTGCAGAATGTGCTGAACTTTAAGATAGCGTCAACCCAAATAGCCAATGATTTTCTGAATAACAGTGATGAACGCATAGACCGGTTGATTAATGACATAGAAATGGCCATGGAGGCACATTGAAATGCTGCGCTTCTTCCGACAAATACGACGAGATCTGCTTATGTCTGATAAAACACGAAAGTACATACTCTATGCATTGGGAGAAATCGCCCTGGTCATGATCGGTATTCTGCTGGCTTTACAAGTCAATAACTGGAATGAGCAACGAAAACAGTTATCAGCAGAAGAGACATTTATAGCCGGGGTTAAAAACGATCTTTCTCAGGATCAGCAATACATACAATTTATCGTGGAGTCTGCCGAAAAAAAGTTGTCACTCTTCGATGATCTGGAGGATCGTGCGATTGACCTGTATGAAAATGACCGGCCGACCTTAGATTCACTGCTCCTGGCATACTTTACACCACCTCGTACCTTTTATCCCATTTCAGGATCTTACGAATCGGCAGTGGCTGGAAATGAGATCAGCAGATATAAAAATAAAGAGTTCACGTCTGCAGCAACCGGTTTATATAATTCCAGTTATGCACGAATGATGGATAACGCTAAAGAGCACGATGCCCGTTGGTTTGATATTGGAAAAAAATATTCCAGGATTAAGCGTACTGGGACCATGTCAGACATGAGTCGGGAAGATATACATGTTTTTCTGGATGACATATATCATTACGACCTGATGCTGGAGTATTATAGGGATGTGCTGGCAGATGCAAACCGTGAAATTGAGCGCATTCTGAACATTTACTGAGTTAAAATCATCACTTTTTAGAAGTCATTCACATATAAAATCCAGAAGATGTTTCGCTATTTACGGCATATAAGAAAAGCCCTTATGGAACAGAATAAAATTCGGACCTATCTGCTCTATGCAGTCGGTGAGATTCTGCTCGTGATGATCGGGATCCTTTTGGCCCTTCAGGTCAATAACTGGAATGAGGAGCGCAAGCTGGTTCAGGAAGAACAATATTTGGTACAGGAGC
>JAWVZW010000298.1:0-3452 GCA_033721975.1 Balneolaceae bacterium | reverse complement strand
CGCCATTTCACAGGGGTGCCCAGCAGCCGGGTATGACCGGTCAGGTCAAGGAGGATATCCTGGTGCGTCTTGGAGAACTGGGAGTAGCTATTGAAGACGGTAAGCTGTTATTCAAACCGTCCATGCTGAAACGCAGTGAATATCTGAAGGAAAAAGGATCCTTTAAATATTCAGATCTCAGGGATGGCATGAAGGAAATGGATCTTGAACCGGGCATGCTTTCCTTTACATGCTGTCAGGTACCGGTAGTTTATCAATCATCGGATCGGGATGTACTGGAAGTAGAATACAGGGATGGACAAACAGATCAGATTGAAGGTCACATGCTTGATAAAAAAACCAGCGAGCTGATTTTCGGGCGAACAGGTGATGTGAAGCTTATTCGTGTAGAACTGAAAGACCATCATTTATCATAATCCATTGTATGTAAGGTGAACATATGAGTTTCAGACTCATCAAAAGATACCTCTATATCTGTTTTGCGGCGTTCATTCTGTCGTTCATGGGTTCGTGTTCACAAAAACCTGAATCAATGCAACAGACAGAAGGGATGACTGCTGAAGAACTACTGGGCAATCCCGCCTATCCTGCCATATCTTTTGGCGCTTATCGTGAAATCAGCCGGGATATTCAGCCAACCGTGGCGCAGCTGAAAGAGGATGTGAGAATTCTGCATGCGATGGGTATCCGGATACTGAGGACCTACAATGTTCACTATGATGAAGCTGCCAACCTGCTTCAGGCAATCCGGGAGCTGAAAGAACAGGATCCTGAATTTGAGATGTATGTGATGCTGGGTGCATGGATTGATGCAAAACATGCCTGGACCGATCGTCCCAACAGAATTCGGGATGAGGAGAGTGCACAAAATGCGGAAGAAATTGACAGAGCGGTCACACTGGTTAACGAATACCCGGATATCGTTAAAATTCTGGCGGTCGGGAATGAAGCAATGGTTCACTGGCAGTGGAATTACTATGTGGAACCGGAAATTATTTTAAACTGGGTCAATCATCTTCAGAATCTGAAGAATGAAGGTGAACTGCCATCTGATTTATGGATCACGAGTTCTGATAATTTCGCTTCATGGGGAGGCGGCGACAGCGTTTATCACAAAGAGGCACTGAATGAGCTGATTCGTGCAGTAGATTATATTTCAATGCACACCTATCCCATGCACGACACCCATTACAACCCTGAATTCTGGGGAGTACCGGAAGAAGAGCAGAATTTGCCAAAAATGGAGAAAATCGAATCCGCCATGATTCGGTCACTGGATTATGCCATATCGCAGTATGAAAGTGTGGTAGAATACATGAGAAGTATCGGTGAGGACAAACCCGTTCATATTGGAGAAACCGGATGGGCCACCAAGTCCAATGAATTTTATGGCCCCGATGGAGCGCGGGCTACGGATGAATATAAATCTGCCCGTTACCATGAACTGATTCGGGACTGGTCTGAGGAGAACGGCGTTTCTGTATTCTATTTTGAAGCGTTTGATGAACAGTGGAAAGATGCAGAAAACCCGATGGGATCCGAGAACCACTTTGGGCTGATCAATTTAGAAGCTGAGGCAAAATACGCAATCTGGGACCTCGTTGACCAAGGCGTTTTTGAGGGACTGACCCGGGATGGCATGCCGATTACCAAAACCTATGCTGGTGATTTTGAGGCGCTGATGGAGGATGTATTGGTACCCCCAACTGAAGAGGAAATTGAAGCCCGAATGGAGGAAGAATGATTCTGAAAAATTTGAAAAACCCCTTTGTCTTAATAGCGGCATCCATCATGCTGTTCTTTATGATTGGCTGCGAATCCGAAAACAATCCTATGACGATTCAAATATTTGAAACATCAGAAAGTGGGCACCAGCTTTCAGAACTGACAGAGTTCCCCGATGCAGAACAAACGGTTGAAATATCGATTCTGCCGGAACAGGAATTTCAGACCATTACGGGGTTTGGAGGTTCATTTACGGAAGCATCCGCATATTTGCTGAATCAGCTTAGCCGGGAAAACCGGATGGAGATTATCGAAGCCTACTTTGGTGAATCCGGTGCCCGGTACTCTCTTACACGAACACATATGAATTCCAGTGATTTCTCATTGGGTAACTATTCCTATGCCCCCGTAGCGGGAGATACATTGCTTGAAAACTTCTCAATTGAGGAAGATCGTGATGACATCATTCCCATGATCATGGATGCTATGGCCGTATCTGAAGAAGGATTTAAAATCATTGCCTCACCCTGGACGGCACCGCCATGGATGAAGACGAATAATGACTGGCGTGGAGGCAAATTATTGCCCGAGCACTATGATACATGGGCACTGTTTTTTAAAAAATACCTTGAGGCATACCGCGAGGAGGGTATTGACATCTGGGCTTTTACGGTTGAGAATGAACCCTTGGGTAATGACAGCAACTGGGAAAGCATGCATTTTACGCCGGAAGAGATGAATGACTTTGTTAAAAATCATCTGGGACCCACGCTGAGTAATGCCAATGAAGATGTAAAGATATTCGGTTACGACCAGAACCGCGATGCGGAGTTAATAGAGTGGGTCGATGTGATGTATGATGACGAGGAAGCCGCTGCCTACTATGACGGGACCGCCGTTCACTGGTATGGTTCTACGTACGACTATTTTCCGGAAGAGCTTCAGTACGCTCATCGCAAAGCACCCGATAAGCACCTCATACAGACAGAAGGGACGGTGGATGCCGAGGTGCCAAGATGGAGGGATGATGCTTGGTATTGGTCAAAAGAAGCCACGGACTGGGGCTGGGACTGGGCATCTGAAGAAAGACGTCATCTTCACCCCAAGTATGTACCGGTGTTTCGGTATGCCCGGGATATGATAGGAACGCTCAACAACTGGGTTGATGGCTGGGTGGACTGGAACATGGTACTCAATCGTCAGGGCGGTCCCAACTGGGCCCAGAACTGGTGTGTGGCTCCTGTAATTGTAGACCCGGATGCGGATGAGGTCTATTACACACCGCTATACTATACCATGGCACACTTTAGCCGCTATATCCGGCCGGGTGCAGTTCGGATTGGGCATTCACAAACAGACGATCCGCTGATGTTCACAGCAGTCAGAAATCCGGATGACTCCATTGTAGCGGTTGTGCTGAATCAGGATGATCAGCCCAGGGCTTTGAAGATTACTTTGGAAGGTCAGACGTATGATTTGGCAATTTCCGGGAAAGCTGTCCAAACAATTGTACTAAAGTAGGAAACTGAAACTCTAATCAGATAGAATGTCAAAACATGTAACTCCAAAAAAAGATAAGGTCCCTATCCTTGAAAAGATGGCCTTTGGATCCGGGCATTTCGTGATCAACATGCTGCCCGGTGCATTGGGCTTTTTCATGTTTTTCCTGCTTACTGCTTTCGGGATTGATCCGCTTTATGCGGGTATTTTAGGTGCCCTTCCAAGGT
>JAWVZW010000297.1:0-3461 GCA_033721975.1 Balneolaceae bacterium | reverse complement strand
CCCATTGCCGTAGCGGATATTATTGATGCTGATTTGGGCTGGGTTATACTATTTGGGTTTATCGTCGGATTACCGACCGCAGTGATTGCAGGACCGATTTTTGGAAAATATATCGGAAACAAAATACATGTGTCGGTCCCAGATTACATTGCAGATGAGAGCAACATTCATGAGGAACAGGATTCACTTCCTCCATTCTCACTTTTGGTTGCAATCATATTGGTTCCGCTGCTACTTATTCTTGGTAACACACTTACCTCTACCCTTGTCGGTCAGGGCTCCATTCAGACCGGATTTTTTACAGAACTGATCATCTTTGTTGGTCACCCTTTTATAGCACTGACGATTGCGGTTTTAATCGCTTTGTATTGGCTGGGTGTCAAACGCGGAACTGCAAAGGAGCAGCTTTCAAAAATTACGATGGAATCCATGAAACCGGCCGGTGTTATCATATTGATCACCGGTGCCGGAGGTGTATTTAAACAGGTGTTGATAGATAGCGGCGTGGGTGACATGCTGGCTGCCACGATGCAGGATTTGGGGCTGCCGGTCATATTGCTGGCATGGCTGATTGCAGCAGCTGTAAGGCTTACCCAGGGATCCGCAACCGTTGCCATGATTACTGCTGCGGGTATTGTGTCTCCTATCCTTCTTCAAATTGACTTCAGTGAACCACTCAAAGCTCTTGTTGTACTTGCGATTGCGGCCGGTGCTACAACTTTCTCACATGTTAACGACAGCGGCTTCTGGCTTGTAAACCGCTACTTTGGCATGAGTGAAAAAAATACGCTTAAATCCTGGTCTGCAATGACAGCCATCATCTCCGTTTGCGGACTCATATTTTGCCTTGTTCTTAGCCTGATCCTGTGAGCGCAAGAATGTGTTGTCCGTAGAAACGAATATCGCTATCAGCACTCCCTGACTTCCGTTGGGGTTGCGCTCAGAATCTCCAATATCTCAATCTCACGTTCATACCTGGCAAAAAACCCAGAATAGCTTCCTTTT
This sequence comes from Balneolaceae bacterium, assembly GCA_033721975.1. Classification (GTDB taxonomy): domain Bacteria; phylum Bacteroidota; class Rhodothermia; order Balneolales; family Balneolaceae; genus Rhodohalobacter. Next base: position 2,456 of record JAWVZW010000297.1, on the reverse strand, counting down.
TTGCTAAGAACACCGCGAATAGTAATCAGGCTAAATGCTCCAAAATTTTGATCATTGCTTTCCCAGAATTGCTGAAGCTGACCAAAACTATCTTCCGTGAACTCAGGTTTCCAGCCCAAATCATAATCATAATCACATGGATAGAACCATGAATCTTCAATTCCCTGTGCATAGACACCCATAAACTCATGTTCTATGTTGATAGGCAGTCCATCTCCATCGGAATTGAACAGGCCACATGACTGCAGGAAAGTAAAAGATAGTATTAAAAGGGCAATTGAAGCCGTTAGTCGGAATTTCATTATCAAGATGGTTTTTCAATCAAGGGTAATCAACATTGATAATGATACAGGCGAAAAGCTTTAGATACCTATAGTTGCATCTTAGCTTTTTGGTTTAATGACCAGATTAACAATTCTCCCGGGTACGAATATTTCTTTTACAATGTCAGAATCTTCCAGGTATTTTTGGATATTCTCCTGTTTTTTGGCTTCGGCTAATACAAATTCCTTCTCTTTTGACTTTTCGGCCGGTATAATCAGGGTTGCACGCACCTTTCCATTAACCTGAACAGGATACTCGATGGTATCACTTTTTAAATACTCTTCGTTGTATTCGGGCCAGGTTTCATAGGCCAGCGAGTCTGAGTGGCCAAGCCGGTTCCAGATCTCCTCGGCAATATGAGGAGAAAATGGCGACAGCAAGAGCACGAACGGTTCGGCAACCTGTCTGGGGATGCTGTCCCATTGATTGGCTTCGTTGATAAAAATCATCAGTGCAGAGATAGCGGTATTGAAACGCATTCCCTCTATATCTTCGGTCACTTTTTTAATTGCCTCATGCAATACCCGAAGCTGATCCGTATCAGGCTCTTCCTCACTCACACGAAATGTGTTTTCCTCCTCATGATCACCAAAAAAGAGGCGCCATGTACGATTTAAAAAGCGATTGACACCCTCTACCCCTTTTGTACTCCAGGGTTTTACCTGTTCCAGAGGCCCCATAAACATTTCATATAGGCGAAGTGAGTCGGCACCATAGGTGTTCACAACATCATCAGGGTTAATCACATTGCCTCTTGATTTGGACATCTTGTGAGCTTTGGCATCCACATTGATATCCGTCCCTTTCATCACAAAGCGATCCCCTTTTTTCTCAACATCCTGCTCAGAAAGAGGTACACGCTTAATATTTTCCATGCCTTCAGCCTTTTCCGCTGATACCATCTTTCCATCATGTTCATAGGCGGTGTATTCCACCTCTCCAAGTATCATGCCCTGGTGGACAAGCCGCTGAAAGGGTTCCTTAGTTGAAACAATTCCGCAGTCGTACAACACTTTGTGCCAGAATCTTGCATACAAAAGGTGCAGTACCGAATGCTCAGAACCTCCTACATAGAGATCTACCGGCATCCAGTAGTCTTCTTCTCCCTTATCTACAGGGCCACCATCAAAATTCGGACTGATATACCGCAGATAATACCAGCAGGAACCTGCCCACTGAGGCATGGTATTGGTCTCACGCAGTGCCTTTTTTCCGGTCTCCGGATCAACGGTATCTACCCACTTGGATGCCCTGGCAAGTGGCGGTTCACCCGATTTGGTTGGTTGAAAATCGTCCACTTCGGGAAGTGTGACAGGCAATTCGCTTTCGGGCACTGCTTTGGGTTTTCCATCCACGTGAATGATTGGAAATGGCTCTCCCCAATACCGCTGTCGGGAGAAAAGCCAGTCGCGCAGCTTATAGTTTACACTTTTCTGCCCTGCATTTTTTTTCTCAAGCCATTCAATAATCTTCTGCTTGGCCTCGGCTATTTTCAAACCGTTAAGAAAGTCCGAATTAATTGCCGGCCCATCGCCCGTATAGGCTTTTCCATCGAAGTCCTCAGGAGGTTCAACCGTTCTTACGATGGGTAGATCAAAAGCTTCTGCGAACTCCCAGTCACGTTCGTCCTGACCCGGTACAGCCATGATCGCACCCGTTCCATAGTGAGCGAGCACATAATCGGCTATCCAGATAGGCAATCTTTGACCATTGGCAGGATTTACCGCATAAGCACCGGTAAAGACACCTGTCTTCGTTTTACTGAGCTCCTGACGTTCCAGATCTGATTTCTTCTCCGCTTCCTCTTTGTATGCATCAACTGCATCCTTTTGCTCCTCCGTGGTAATCCGGTCCACAAGATAGTGTTCGGGTGCCAGTACCATGTACGTGGCACCAAAAATGGTATCCGGGCGTGTCGTAAAAACCCTTATTTCTGCGTCATGTTCATCTACCTCAAAACTGATTTCGGCACCGATTGATTTACCTATCCAGTTGCGCTGCATCTCCTTTGTAGATTCGGGCCAGTCAAGTCCCTCCAGATCCTCCAGTAAACGATCTGCATACGCTGTGATCTTAAGAACCCACTGCCTCATCGGTTTTCTCACAACCGGATATCCGCCCACTTCGCTTTT
>JAWVZW010000296.1:0-3486 GCA_033721975.1 Balneolaceae bacterium | reverse complement strand
TGGGTGAAAGTGAAGGAAAAGAAGGGAAAGGACTCTTTCCCGCCACGGCAAGCTATTCCACAGACCTGCACAGTATCGGGCAGATGATTCAACAAGGGCAAAGAAATATGCTTGAGACGCTTTTTGCTGTTGAAAAACCCATTTCCAATCTGAAAATTACTCAAAGAGGTGATAACACTGACGAACTTGGGTACCTCGAAGGAAAATCATTTCATGAAATTAATCGAAGTGCACAGGAAGGAACCGTTCAGGCTCACCTGGAGGGGGGTGTGCCGGTAATCCGTGTGGTCCTTGAAAAGCTTAACGCACAGCAAATTGGCAGATTTATCTATTTTTATGAGCTGATGACTGCCGTATATGTATACATGCTGGGTGTAAATCCTTTCAATCAACCCGGAGTGGAAAACTATAAAAAAGCCATGTACAGACTGCTGGGGAAAAAGGATTAAGTGATGAGTGAAAAGAATCCCAATAAATATATTGCAGTAGCAGGAAATATAGGAGCTGGTAAATCGTCGTTGACGGGATTGCTGGGGAAAAATTTCGGGTGGAAAACCTACTATGAATCTGTGGACAACAATCCCTATCTCACAGACTTTTATGATGACATGCGGCGCTGGAGCTTTAATCTCCAAATTTACTTCTTATCCAGCCGGTTTCGTCACCAAAAAGAAATCCAAACCGCAGCGGTTAATTTGATTCAGGACAGGACCATTTATGAAGATGTGGAGATTTTTGCCAAAAACCTCCACGATATGGGGCTGATGAGTAATCGCGACTATGAAAATTACAGAAGTCTTTTTTCTGAGATGGTGCACTATCTTCAGCCGCCCGATCTGCTTATTTATCTTCGTGCGGAAGTACCGACGCTGGTCCGTCAGATACAAAGAAGAGGCCGTAATTACGAGAATACCATTCGAATTGAATACCTGGAACGGCTGAACAGTTTGTACGAGGACTGGATTGACAGATATGAGCACGAAAAGCTGATTATTGATACCGATAATCTCGATTTTGTGAATAATGAGGAGGACCTGGGGCAGGTTATTGGATTGGTTGAACAGAGGCTATTCGGTCTGTTTAATTGAATTGCTTTCAAAAGGATATCTTTCTATTTTTATAAGCTGTCGTGAAAACATCACCATTAACATTTGAGCTGCAGGAAATTCCCGAGGGAAAGAGCACGAGAAGTGTGTCGCTTGGGGAGGACAGTTTAAATTTGGATGATGACGCAGCACTGCTGAATGCAACTGTTCAGATTGGATTTTTCCGGTCTGATCACTTCATCAGGGTTTTATTTGACGTGGAAGCAGAAACCCGATTGGTTTGTGATCGAACACTAAAGCCATTTACGGAATCTGTTTCGGGTGATTATGAGATAATTTTTTATCCGGAGTCCCACGAAGAGCATGAAACTGAGAAAGGAAAAGTGAAGGAGATCGACGCTGGTAGCCTTACAATTTCCATAGATGATGAAGTCAGGGATACAATCATGCTGCAGATACCGGTTCGAAAATTGCATCCGGATCTGTACGATGATGAAGGCAAGCCCGAAGAGTTCCAGACAAAAACTTTTGGCAAGAGTGCTGATGACGAAAACGGGGAGGGGCAGCAAATTGACCCCCGTTGGGAAGAACTTAAGAAACTGAAGCAAACCAATTAAACCGAATATATTTCAATGGCGCATCCAAAACGAAAAACTTCAAAGGCTCGCAGGGATAAACGCCGGTCTCATCACAAAATATCTGATGTTGTTTTGACCGAGTGTACCAACTGTGGAGCAATGCACAAGTATCATCATGTGTGCATGGAGTGTGGGCATTACCGTGGAAGACAGGTAATTAACGTTTCCAACTAAAAAACCTCTTACAATATGATGATTGCAGTTGATGCTGTAGGCGGGGATCATTATCCCGAGAATCCGGTAACCGGGGCTGTTATGGCAGCCAATGAAAATCCGGATATACAGATCCTGCTCGTTGGGCCTGAAGATGTCATTTCTTCTGAATTATCGAAGCATTCTTACGATACATCACGAATACACGTTCTTCACGCCCCTCAAATCATCGGAATGGATGAATCACCATCCTCAGCAGTAAAAACCAAGCAGTCATCATCAATTACGGTTGGACTTTCCGCACATAAAAAAGGTGACTGTTCTGCTTTTGTAAGCGCGGGAAATACCGGCGCACTTCTTGCTGCTTCGACCTTCATTTTGGGGAAACTGGAAGGTGTATTACGTCCTACAATTGCCGCAACCTATCCCACAGCTAAAGGTATCAGTCTCTTGATTGATGCCGGTGCAAATTTGGAGCCGAAGCCTGAGATGCTCCTGCAGTTTGCCAAGATGGGTAAGATATATTGCAGAGAAATTCTCGGTATAGATAATCCAACTGTCGGGCAGCTGAACGTGGGTGAGGAGCCCGAGAAAGGAACCGAACTTCATAAAGAATCCCATAAGCTTCTGAGTCAGCTCGATGGCTATAATGGAAATATTGAAGGAAAGGATATTCTATACGGAAAGACGGATATCTATATCACTGATGGCTTTACGGGAAATGTTGTTCTCAAATTTGGTGAATCCATCCCTGATGTTCTCAAGCATCTGCTCGCTAAGACCATGAAGAGCGAAGGCATCCAGGAAGAGATGCAGAAGAAAATATATACCATTCTGGCAGCCAGTCTAAAAACGTTCAATTATGAGACGGTCGGCGGTGTTCCCTTTTTGGGAGTCGATGGCACCAGTCTTGTGGGACACGGCGGCAGTTCTCCCGAAGCAATTAAGAATATGATCTTTAGTGCAGCCCAATGTGTTGAGCATAGGCTAAATCATAAAATCATATCATCTCTCAATAACTAACTTTCTCAATTTAATGACTGCAACCCGAGCGATCATTACCGGGGTGGGGCGATTTTTGCCCGACTACGTATTGACAAACGAAGAGCTGGAAAAGTACGTGGAAACCAATGACGAATGGATCCGAACGCGTACAGGGATCTCAGAGCGCAGAATTCTGAAAGATCCTGAAAAGGCAACATCCCACATGGCAACCCATGCAGCCGCTGATGCACTTGAAAATGCTGGCGTGGATGCCTCTGAAATTGATGCCATTATTGTTGCCACCGTAACACCCGATTATATGTTCCCCGCTACGGCCGGACTCGTTCAGCGGCGGATCGGAGCAACCAAAGCCTTTGCATTCGATCTTTCGGCTGCATGTTCCGGTTTTTTGTACGCTCTCACTACCGGCGGAAACATGATCGAATCAGGTCGTGCGGAAAAAGTATTGGTTATTGGAGCGGATAAAATGAGTTCGATCATCGATTTTAGTGATCGAACAACGTGTATACTTTTCGGTGACGCCGCCGGGGCTGTAGTTCTTGAAGCCGGTGAAGAAGGTGGGATTATTGACTATGTACATCACACCGAAGGCGATGAAGAGTGCATGCTCTATCAGCCCGCTGGAGGCAGCCGTAATCCCGCAT
>JAWVZW010000295.1:0-3492 GCA_033721975.1 Balneolaceae bacterium | reverse complement strand
TAGCACTCCACAATAAGGTTACCCAACTGCCGTCGAGTTCCACCGGGATAGCCAGTGTAAAAAAGGTAATGGCAAGACCGGTTATCAGCCAAAGCAGTTTCCGGTCTGCAAAGCCGGCACGGTATACGATGATGGCAGCAGCACTGTGAACAAGCGCATTTCCAGCTGTAAACAGGCCCGCCCAGGAAAAGTTCAGATCAGCCCCAACCATCATCACAAAACCAAAAGCGTAAAACAGAAACGCGTTGGCTAGAATCAGCCAGACGTCTCCTCCTTCAAATTCCCTGACCCGCAACAGCTTGTACGAAAGCGCCGTCATATAAAAAATCAAAAAGAATATCAGTACATAGGTAATCGTGATCCCGAAATCCGTCTCAGCGGTGTAATCACCTCCGTACCACCAGCCGACAATAAGCCAGGTAAACAGAAATGCGGTGTAGGTCAGTTTTTTCCAGTATTTATAGAGCGTGGTCGCAAGTACGCCTGTATTGATGATCACCATGTAAATAAAGAATGATGCAAGCGATCCTTCGCCTCCCACCAGGAAGGGAACCGCATATGCGCCAACCAGGCCAATATGGGCAACCGGCTGCATATCCAATCGTATCGATACCGATACGGTGGCAATGGTTATCAGGACCATGAGCCCAAAAGCCACACCCTGAGGCAAAAGGCTGTAAAAGCTGAAGGCTGCAAAGGTAATGATGTAGAAAATGGCCATGGATCCGCTAAATAGAACCGCGCTAAAGCGAACCATACTCTTTTTTAATTTTCCGGCAGCCAGCAGGAGTACACCGCCCAGAGCATATCCCAGAATGATGCGCATCAGCGGACTGATCAGGTCATTGTCGATAGCATAACGCGCACCTATAGCCACTCCGATGATTGTGACTACAATCCCGATCTTGCTGATCAGGTTCTCTCCGATAAAGGTTTCCAAGTCGCCGGATGAGAACTTTTCAGACCAGGAACGCCAGATGTTTCTCTCCGTCTTTATTTTCTCCAGCTGTTGGGAGAGTGGTCCCTTTTTTTGTGATTTGTCTGAATCAGCCGGTTCTGCTTCCCGGGACTTAAAGCCATCAGGCTCGTTTTCAGTACCGGTAATCTGTCTGATTTCCGTGCGAATCTCCCTGATTTCGCCCAGAAACCGGTTCTGTTTCTTTTCCAGTTCATCCAGCCTCTCAAGCAGCTTCTCAAGCCGGGAATCGTTTTGATCCATATCCTGCAGATTGATTCATTCTGAATCGGTACATTACTCATTATTTTACAGTTATAAAACATCCTGTACCCGGTACGGTCTCTATTTACTTGTTTTCTTTTACAAAGCATCTTTAAATCGACGTTCTGTTTGTTACATTTCTTTCCGTACCCAGTTGCTAATAAAAATTCGTCCCGGATATGAAACACATCGAAAAAGTTGATCTTGAATATCTCCGCTTCCAGGACTTCAGTGAACTTCAGGATCTTATGCGCACCTGTTATCCAAACATAGACGATCCTGCCTGGACCCGGGAGCAGTTCCGGACTCTCACAACGCTCTTTCCCGAAGGCCAGGTTGGCATCAGGGCAGACGGAAAGCTGGTGGCCTGTGCCATGTCCATAATCATTGATTATTCCGGATTCGATGACGGTCATACCTACATTGAAATTACCGGTAACGATACGTTCAATACTCATACGGCCAAGGGAGATACACTCTACGGTCTCGACATGATGGTTCACCCTGAATACCGCGGTCTGCGCCTTGGCAGAAGGCTGTACGATTACAGGAAAGAACTGTGTGAGGAAAGGAATCTGAAGAGTATTCTGATTGGAGGAAGGCTGCCCAACTTCCACAAACATCCGGACCTGTCGGCTAAGCAGTATATCAAAAAAGTAAAAAGTAAGGAGATACATGATCCGGTTCTGAATTTTCAGCTCTCCAATGATTTTTATGTAAAGCGTGTAATCAAAAATTACCTGCCTGAAGATAATGCCTCTGAATCGTATGGAGTGCTGCTGGAGTGGGCAAATATCTACTATTCCAAACAGGAAAAATCCTACAAACCTGAAAAATCGGTAGTACGATTGGGGCTTGTTCAGTGGGGAATGCGGGCTTATGATGGCTGGGATGATCTTACAGAGCAGATTGAATATTTTGTGGATGCCGTTTCGGGATACCGGGCCGATTTTCTGCTCTTCCCTGAATATGTGAATGCGCCTCTTATGGCAGAATACAATGACCTATCGGAAGCGGAAGCTATCCGGCAGCTTGCAGGTTATACCGACAGGATGCGGGAAACACTATCCGATTTTGCGATTAGTTACAATGTAAACATCATTACGGGCAGTATGCCTGAGTTCAAAGAGGATACCCTCAAAAATATCGGGTATCTCTGCAAAAGAAACGGAGAGGTTGAACGCTATGAAAAAATACATCCCACTCCCGATGAAGTAAAAGTGTGGGGAATGGCCGGGGGAAATCAGATCAAGACATTCGAGACCGATGCAGGTAAGATCGGTATTCTCATCTGCTATGACGTGGAATTTCCTGAACTGAGTCGGTTGCTGGCTAAAGAAGGGATGGACATCCTTTTTGTACCCTTTCTCACCGATACGCAAAACGGATATTCACGCGTACGAAACTGCGCCATTGCACGATCCATTGAAAATGAGTGCTATGTAGCCATCGCCGGGAGTGTTGGCAATCTGCCTAAAGTCCATAATATGGATATTTCCTTTGCTCAGTCGGTGGTCTTTACCCCGTGTGACTTCTCCTTTCCCACAAACGGCATCAAAGCCGAAGCCACTCCGAATACCGAAATGATCCTGATTGTGGATGTGGATCTGGACCTTCTGAAGGAGCTGCATGAACAGGGAAGTGTACGCACCATGAAAGATCGCCGAACGGATCTGTACGACGTGATACTAAAAAAATAACCGAAGGATTAACACTATCCTCAAAAAAATAATGGCGGTATTTCAGCCATTAAATGTAATTAAACCTTTGGGATGGGAAATCATCACGGCTTGAGATCAAATATTAAATTTGCAGGCAATGCCACATTATGACCATATTTCAGACTGTTTGATTATCGATCTGCCGTTATTTAAAAAAGATAAATGTCGTATACGTTATTTGATCTTCTACAGCTCATTGGGGCTCTAGGGATTTTTATATTCGGGATGAAAATTTTCAGTGACGGGCTGCAAAAAGTGGCCGGTCACAGGCTCAGGGCTATTCTAAAGGGAATGACCACCAGTCGGTTCAGAGGCATTCTCACAGGATTCACAGCCACCACCATTACCCAGTCTTCCTCCACCACAACCGTAATGGTGGTCAGCTTCGTAAACGCGGGCCTTATTACATTTCTGGAATCAACCGGTGTGATTATGGGGGCCAATATCGGTACCACTGTTACCGCCTGGATGGTATCCGTCTTTGGCTTCAAAATGCAGATTACCCCTGTAGCCATCAGCATGATCGGTATTTTCTTTCCTTTTATGTTTTTC
>JAWVZW010000294.1:0-3497 GCA_033721975.1 Balneolaceae bacterium | reverse complement strand
TCGGTAGCCCCGTGCGAAGCGCGGGGTAACAAGAAGCAGGGTTAACAATCCCGAGGCAATATCTGGATCAACGCTCAGATTTTTATCGAGGGATTCCGGGAAAGATTGTTCTAAGAAAAGAAGAACATATGAACCGAGAAATTGATAAAGGAAGATTTAAAAACTAGAAGACTTCAAAGGCTCCGATTGATTGCTCATCGGCCAAACTCCGGATGAGTTAAATCGCAATAGCCCCTTGCGTTTCTTAGCGTCCTTGGCGGTTAAACTCAAAGAATTTGATTCGTCCAAGGTGTTTGGAAGTCGACTTCTGAGATTTAAGTAGTGCTAAATTTCGGGGAGTGAACCGCAAAGAGCGCAAAGAAGGCGCCAAGTAAGCATAAATAACTCCAAATTCCATAGGAGTTATTTATAAGTAGCCCTGTTTAAAAATTAGTTCACCCGAAATAGCCGATTCACATTAAACCCAAACCGGAATTCACGTGCAAAAAAGCTGCCGTTGTCGGATGAAATCAGATACGGTTCATGGAGTGCGCGGGACGTAGTAAAGAACATCTGAAAAACATGCCCACCGGTTTCGATATCGATTCCGATGGCAAGGTTGTCCGAAATTCTTTCTGCATCAGTAAGTGCAGGGATGTATTGAAAAGAAACAGCCGACATTTGAGAAAATTTGTATCGCCCGGAAAGTGCCGCCGAAAAATAATTGTTCGTCTGCGGATCGGAGAGATTCAATTCATTTCCAACCCGGTTGTAGTGTGCAAATATAGGTGAGACCTGCAGGCTTAATTTGTCTGAGAATTTTCTTGCCACCGGCATGGAGAACGAATAATGCAGGCGGTCCGTGAACGTATACTTTTCATCCAGGAAGCCCAGTTCAGAGCTGTTGATGCCAATCAAGGGTATAAAGGAAATGGAGACCGGTACTGAATCATCCGTTTTTTGTCTGAGGATTGAAACTCGTGTACCTGCATCAATCACCTTGTCCATGCTGGATCGGCCAACCACAACCGAGTAGCGATCGGAAAAACCATACTCAAAACTGAACCGAACATTTGCACCCTGATCCAGACCCCACAGGTTCCTGGGGCCGGACCGAACCTCTCCAAAAGTATGCATGATTGAGTAGTGAAGCTCCCCCTTTGAAAGGTGCTGAACAGTGTAGAGGTTAATGCTTCGGGGTGCCATAAAGGTCAGCTCCGTGTCGAGGTTTTCTACGACTCGTTCACGGGTCAGCTGAGAATACAGCTCACCCGGGATGAATAACAGTGTGAATGCAAGGAGCAGAAGTTGTTTGATGCAGGGCATGGGTAGTGTGGGATTGATTAGGGTTGAATGGGTGCTTCTTTTTTCAGCAGGATGGATAGGTTGACGACCTGCTCTTCAGCCAATTCATAGAAAACGATGCCGGGACGTTTGATGTCATAGTCCTTCAAAACAATCTCAAATCCGGCTTCAAGCATGATTCCGTCCTCGGTTGGATGCAAGGATCCGGACACCCTGACTTCATTCTCCCGGCAGTTCACGGTAAATGTGCCTTCTGCAACGGCATCCTGGGCTTCCATCAGGGTTGGATCGAAATCGGACACCAGATCTCCGGTAAACTCAGCAAAAGGACAGCGGTCTGTATTCAGATAACTCTCCCTCATGTGTCTGTTTCTCAGCTCAATGCCGGTATCCAGCGTGTTCAGGTCTACATAGAAGTCTACCAGATTATCATCCGGATTGATCAATCCGTTCAGATGGTTGGATGTGCCCTTGAATTCAAGTAGAGGGGCGCGGGAGTTGAACTCTACATAGCCTTCCCTGCCCAGATAATCCTGTGCGACTATGCTTTTCGGTGCAAAATGAAGCACCATGAATAAGAAAACGGATATCAGATGAATCGAATTTTTCATGATGCGTCCTCCTTGATGATGACTACATTCTGCCCGTTTCTCAATACGTCAAATTCCTGAAGATCCGTTGTAGCCGGTCCTCTCGTTACTTCACCGCCGGTATTGAATCGGGAGAGGTGGCAGCCGCAAATAAATTCACCCTCCCGGAAGTCCCAGCTGGTACTGCACTGCGCATGAGTACAGACGCTTGTGAAAGCCCGGATCTTATTATTACCAACATTTACGACCAATACTTCGGCCGGCGCAATCAGTCTCCAGCCTCCCTCGCGATTCAGGTCTTCAAGGTCAGGATGATCCAGGTTCATTATGACCTGATTGCCATCGATTCGTACTGCATCGCCCTCAACAGAATCAATGGCTGAATCTGTAACACGGTTTGTACACCCTGTATATGCGATACCCAAAAAAGCGAACAGTGCGGTTGACCCTGCTGTTTTCAGAAAGTCACTTCGGCTTATCTCTTTTTTCTCTAAATCTGTCTCTGTCTCTATCATGATGATGTTATTTTTTTAATGTTGAATTCATGTTTCTAAACACATAGCAATTATGACCGGCCTGAATAGGTTTTTAACTCTGCCGTCAGATATACATACGAAGTAAATGCTGAATCGGATGGGATCAGTAGAAAAAGGAGAAGAAATTTCCCTTGAAGATTAGCAAGGCTTGCCCTCTGTGATATATGACCAACAATGCGTATTCTGTTCGCACGTCATAACCAGTGTATTTTCCTTTCTTATTACGGAAACAATCCGCTGGAACATTTTTTACGTACTCATAACTGAAGACTGATTTTTTACTGGATATTCTATATTGCCGGATTAGCTCTTGAATCGGAAGACGAGGAGAGAGAGTGGATGCTTCGAGTCCAAAAGGGCGACAAAGATGCACTGCGGCTTATTTACAGGCGGTACAAAAATCTGCTCTTTGGATTGATTTATTCCATTGTTAAAGACAGGCTTGTAGCCGAGGATTGCCTCCAGGAAGTTTTCACGCTTTTTTGGCAGAAATCAGACCGGTTTGATGGAGAAAAGGGCAATTTGTACAGTTTTATAGTTACAATGGCCAGAAATAAAGCCATTGACTATACACGTTCGCGGGCATACAAAGACAGTCGTAAAGAAGATCATTCCATCAATGAATTTACGTTTGTACCGGTCAGTGAAGGAAACAATCCCCATGAAACACTGGAGATGAATGAACGGTCTGAAATGCTTCGTAAAGCGATGGATGAAATCAGTGAAAATGAAAGACAGGTGCTCTACGTTGCATACTTTAAAGGACTATCGCAGAGTGAGATTTCAGAAAAATTGGATATACCGCTCGGTACGGTTAAATATCGAATGCGACAAGGCATGATAAAATTGAAAGAGATTCTGAAACCCGGAATGACCAGTTAATGAATGAATGATTCCAATCAACATAACGATTTTGAGTCACTTTGCTCAGGCTATGTACTGAATTCATTGTCGGAGGAGGAGCGCAGAGAGTTTGAGGAGAAGCTCAAAACAGCGACTCCCGAGCAGATGGAATTTTTCCGGGATCTTCAGCAGGTCAGGGATGATTTTGCACTTCTGTCAAAGCCTGTTTCACCTCCCAAAGAGC
>JAWVZW010000293.1:0-3499 GCA_033721975.1 Balneolaceae bacterium | reverse complement strand
TGGTGGATCTATAAAAAATATGACAGGAAACCACCTGAGGGAGCCCTTTTCGGAACGTTCCTGGTGCTTCTCTTTACCGGAAGATTCCTCATTGAATTCACGAAAGAAACACAGGCTGATTTCCTGGCCAATGCCACTGTAGATATGGGACAGCTGCTCAGTATACCATTTGTGCTGATCGGCGCCTGGCTTCTCTGGAAAAAAGTAGATTGGGATGCTAAACCCTCTTCAAAAGAGGAATCAAAGCAATAAACCCTTAGCGACCCTTCGCGGCCTTTGCGGTTTAACTACAGGACTTACTTACTATTGGTTATATCGTGTTTATAAGCTGGGTCTTTACTAAAGATCTGATCATGATAAACACGTCGGGTCATTATTAACCGCAAAGAGCGCTAAGAGGCGCAAAGGAGTTTTAACAGGTATCGCTATCAGAATCGGAATTGGAAATTGGCTGCGGCTCCGAATTGGTCTTCACCATCCTGAAATTGTCCCAGGAGATTGATCTGCACCTGGACGAATGGAGCCGGATAGTGGTTCCAGCCTAGGGTTACCAAATCGCGTTCTGCATCATTGATATCAAACGTCAGCCGCTCCCATCTTAGAAGAAGCTCATCTTTATCCGTCACCTTATTACCAATGGTTGCGTACATGCTATTGATCGTCTGCTCCAGACCGCTCAGGGCGAGATCGAATTTGCTTTGCATAAATTCGGCCGTACCGAAAAAGCTGTCGCTGTCGTAGTCGACAAAGAATCCATACATGAGGCGGTCGCCTTCTGAGACCTGGCCGGTATTTCCAACCGCTTCATTTTCAGTTGTATTTAAGCCTGCGTTCACCGCAAACTCCCACACTCCTTCATCCTGTTCCGCTTCATAGCCAATCTGAAGCATATAGAGGAATTTGTTATCCGAATTGGAAGCAGCCCGGCCGTTGCCGTTATAAATAGCGAACCGATACTTCATATCGCCGGACTCGCCCACAGCGGCGACCCCTATTTCCCGGGTATTAAGCAGGGAATTAACCAGTAATGGCCGATCAATCATATCCGTACTGCCCGGATCATAGCGTAAATCAGCAGAAAAGAAGGGTCTCATCTGTCCTGCAATGATGCGAAAATCATCCGAAAATATATACCCCATCTGCAAATCAAGTATGGAGGGATTATTGGTCAGCTCTGTCTGAACCATGTAAGTGAAGCGGCTGTCGAGGGTGCCACTTAAACCAACACGGGCAGCACCCAGGCCGAATGTTCGTCCGCCCCGGAAATTGTCATCCCTGAAAGAAAATCTTGCAACGCTTTGAGCCAGTATATTCAGGCTGATCTCTTCGGTTTTCAGCTTTTCTTCCATGACTTCAGAATAGGACGTAGCCTGTGCATAGAGAGTTGTCTCGCACACCAAAAGTGCTGTAAAAGCAATTAGAATGGTTGATAGTATGTTCGATTTCATCATGATAGGAGTTTATTTAGTCTTGCTTTATAGGGTTGTCTGTAGTGATCATCGTAACGGAACCATGCGCCTGTTCATTCAGATATGGCTTAAATGACAAATAAAGGCGTCTTTTGCTTCTTAAATGTACCAAATTATTAAAAAATGGCACGAATCCGTCAAATGCCCTGCTCAATATGGGCTCTGTTCAGGCATACATGAATCTTCTTGGCTGAATTGAGGCATGGATTTAATGTGGCAAAACGTTTACCTGAAACGTACATTGATTAAACAGCCCCGACGCAGAAGTATACAATGTAATTATTCATTTACGGGAAGATGTCCTGCTGCAGCCACAATAGTTTATCCAATGAAGACGAAGGCCCCATAGGTGCCGAATATGAGATGTGGTTTACCGCTGCCTCAACCGGCGGACTGATACTGGGAGTACTTGCAGAATACACGGGTCTGATTCCGGAGTCTTTTGCCTTGCCTTTCTATATCATCTCGTACATCGGTGGAGGCTATTTTGGCGTGGTTGAAACAGTCAGGCATCTGCGGAAATTCAAGCTCAACATTGATTTCCTGATGATTGCTGCTGCAGCCGGAGCAGCTTTTCTGGGTGAATGGCTGGAGGGAGCCATCCTCCTCTTCCTTTTCTCACTGAGCGGTACGCTTGAAAGCTATGCGCTGGGCAAAAGCAGGAATGCCATCAAGGCACTTCTTGAACTGCGCCCCAATGAAGGTCTCAAGCGGATGGAAGACGGGAGTGAAAAGATGGTTCCGGTGGAAGAGATGCAGCCGGGAGACATCATCATAGTTAAGCCGGGTGAACATATTCCTATCGACGGCAATGTAATCAAGGGTGAATCATCCGTAAATCAATCCGCCATTACCGGCGAAAGTATTCCGGTTTCGAAGCATCCGGGCGACTCGGTTTTTGCGGCCACACTCAATGAAAACGGGGTTATTGAGATTGAGGTCACCAAAACAGCCAAAGACACAACACTTGCCAAAATCATCTCCCTTGTGGAGACTGCGCAGAAAACCCGGGCCAAAACCCAGCATTTTCTCGACTCTTTTGAACCGCGCTACGCCGTAGCCGTGGTCATCTCCGTAATCCTGCTGATATTCATCCCTTGGCTGGTACTGGGGCATGATTTTGACAGCACCTTTTATCAGGCGATGACGGTTCTTGTAGTAGCCTCCCCCTGTGCCCTGATCATCAGTACCCCGGCATCCATTATCTCGGCCATTGCCAACGGGGCTAAAAATGGTATCCTCTTTAAGGGCGGTGCCTATGTTGAACAGACCGTCACGGTAGATACCATAGCATTTGACAAGACAGGAACACTAACGGTCGGTGAACCGGCCGTGACGGACCTCGTACTTATGAATCATCAGGGTGAACCCTCTCCTTCGAATGCTAATCCATCAGAGGAAGAATCCCTGCTGGCGATTGCTGCGGGATGCGAGCAATATTCTGAACATCATCTTGCCCGGGCCATTTTAAGAAAAGCAGCTGAAGAAGGTGTTTCTCCGGCCGGTGTTGAAAATATGACATCGACACCGGGTCAGGGAGTGCAGGCCCGATTGAACGGTTCCGTGGTGGCGGTTGGAAACCTCGCCCTTTTCAGTGATCAGCATACCTCATGGCCGAAAAGCATCCTGCAAAAGGCGGACGATCTTCGAAAAGAGGGGAAAACCGTAGTCTTTGTGCTGCAGGATGACAATCCTCTGGGACTGATTGCACTGGCCGACCAGGTACGTCCTTCAGCCAAAAAAGTAATCTCTGAGCTGAAAAAAGTAGGAATTGAAAATATCGTCATGCTCACGGGCGACAACAGCGGCGTGGCAAATGCCATAGCTGCACAGCTGAATATTGATGACGTATACGCAGATCTGCTGCCCGATGAAAAAGTGCAAAAACTGGAAGAACTGAAAAAGAAAGGCGTAGTTGCCATGGTGGGTGACGGTGTGAATGACGCCCCCGCTCTTGCAACCAGTCATCTTGGAATTGCAATGGGTGCAGCGGGAACAGACGTGGCTCTGGAGACCGCAGATGTGGTTCT
>JAWVZW010000292.1:0-3513 GCA_033721975.1 Balneolaceae bacterium | reverse complement strand
CCTCCAAAAATCACTGAAAGAATTAAAAGCCGCTCAGAATCAGCTTGTTCAGCAGGAAAAACTGGCTTCACTGGGTCAGCTCACCGCCGGTATCGCTCATGAAATCAAGAACCCGCTCAATTTTGTCAACAACTTTTCAGAACTAAGCATGGAGCTGGTAGATGAGATTCGGGAGGAAGTCACGCAGCAAACGTCAAACGTCAAACGGGAGACGGGAGAGTCCCCCTTTGAAGGGGGGAAGTACGGCGGAGCCGGACAGGGGGATGACTCGGATTCTGGCGTAGATTCAAATCGTTCCCTCATCCTCGAAATCCTCGACGACATCGAAGCCAACCTCCGTAAGATTCATGAACATGGCTCCCGGGCTGATTCTATTGTAAAATCAATGCTTCAGCATTCGCGTGGAGGTTCCGGAGAGCCCGAGCCCACCGACCTGAATGCTTTAATCCGTGAATATGTGAATCTCACTTTTCATGGCATGCGTGCCGGGAAAAATCCCATCAATATCGATATCGATTTGCAACTGGATGAGAACATTGATGAGGTACCCTTGGTGGCAGAAGATTTCAGCCGGGTTATTTTAAATCTATGTAATAATGCGTTTGATGCCATGGCGGAAAAACTGGCATTGGATGGTGAACCGGATTATTTGCCCAAGCTAACAGTGCGTACGATTAAACAAGACTCCAAAATCACTCTCGAAGTTGAAGATAATGGTCCGGGCGTACCCGAAGTCATGATTGATAAAATCCTGCAGCCGTTTTTTACCACCAAGAAAGGGACCCAGGGAACGGGACTTGGGCTGAGCATCACTCATGATATTATCAAAGCACATGGGGGTGAATTGAAAATCGAATCAAAAGTAGGTCAATTCACGCGCTTTATTATATTATTACCATCAACTTAGCAATGAAATCCGCCGATCGGTTTATTGGGGAGAAGAAGGGACAGTATTCGCCATGTACGCTCAGAAGGCAAATATCGGAAGAGGTGTCGGAAAAGCTTTATGGCTGCCCCTGATATCCATACTGATATTCCTATCAGCTGTTACCTTTGCAGACGCACAGTCCCTTTCTCTGAAATTCAATCGCTTCTCTGATGCTTATAGTCATCCGAAATCCCCGGTAAACGGTAATATTATCCAGGACGATGACGGTTTCATCTGGTTTGGCAGCTGGAATGGTCTGTTCAAATACGACGGATACACTTTTTCAGGCTACTATCACGATCCGGAAGATTCAACATCCCTTTCTAACGACTGGAGTTTCCCCTACATAGACTCAAATGGAACCTTTTGGGTGGGTACCGGCGCCGGTTTGGACCTGTTTGATCCAAAAACCGGTCGTTTTACACATTTCATCCACGATGAGAATGATTCTACATCCATAAACAAGGGAGCCATAACCACTCTGTTCATGGATTCTAAAAAACGACTCTGGGTTGGCACCGAACAGGGACTTAGTCTGATGGATACCTCATCGAAAACCTTTCAGCAGTTTAATCACAACCCGGAAAATCAATCCACATTGACAGGTAATCAGGTTCGGGCCATTTATGAAGATCGTGATGGTAACATCTGGGTGGGAACAGGAAATCCATTTTCACACAGCCAGCCGGGAGGTCTGAACTTATTTAATGAAACATCGGCATCATTTCAGCGGTTTTACATTGACTCCTCTGATGTTTTCGATTCCCGCAATTACATACAAAGCATATTTCAGCATCCTGATGGAAATCTGTGGGTAGCCGGCTGGAATGGTGGTTTGTATCATTTCGACAAGTCTACAGCCACCTTTCAGCCTATCCCCTACCCAGACTACCCGACTGATAACATACGGGGTAACTTCCACGGCATAACACACATGCATAAGCAGAACGATTCAAATTTTCTTTGGATCGCTACTTATGGCGGTGGTTTGCATCGGTATGATCTAAGCACAGATACCTATTCAGCTCTTAACCATGATGCCATCAACAATAACACGCTATCGGACAACCGGCTTTGGGTGAGCTTTGTGGATGATAGCGATGTACTCTGGGTAGGTTCTCATGTTGGATTGAATAAGGCGAATTTGCCGGGCATGCTCCCGCGATTCACTCTTGGCCTCAATGACGAGGAAGGTATCACAGATATCCATGAAGATGAGAGTGGATCATTATGGTTGGGAACAACAGGTATGCGGGCACTCGAGTGGGATCCGGTGACAAATCAGATTCAATCTTATATACCCTCGGACTTACCCTGTACAGAGTGGTCCATTCCGGGCAGTGCTGTTCTTCAGTCTGCCGATGATAGCTTCTGGTTTGTAAACAGGTGCGGACTGTTTGAATTGAATCGGAGTACCGGCAGTTTCACTCTTGTTGATAACCGGATTAACAACAGTTCGAATATTCAGTCCGACCAGCCGATCCGGGTTGTTCAGGCATCTGAAAGTGAACTTTGGCTCTCATCCGAACCCGTTTCGGTCATTGACCTTCGTGAGGGAACATATAAGCAGCTAGGTCACGACCCCGGGAATCCCACAAGCCTCAATGCTGACGATGTCGATGCTATATTTAAAGATCAGAGAGGTCGAATATGGATCGGCACTACCAATGGAGTGGCCAGATATAATAGAGAGAATGCCTCATTCGACAGGATGATTGTTATTGAAGATGCCCAAAAAACGGCAATCACTGATTTGACGATGGGGATAGATGGAAACATTTATGCAGCCAGTGATACTTACGGCATGATCCGCCTGGATCCAGAATCAGGAAATTTCAAAACGTTTACCATCCAGAACGGACTTCAGACGAATACCAATTATGGAATCATTCAGGATCATTCGGAAACATTCTGGGTGCTTTCACCGGTAGGTCTTACCCGCCTGAATGTGGATTCCGGTCTCCCTGATTTTTTTGACCGGAGCGACGGTCTGGTTGAGACATCATTTTCAGAGCGGGCAATCCGGTTATCTTCCAATGGTGAAGTAATCATCGGCGGCATCGGGGCTGTAAATCTATTCGATCCAGCTGTGTGGTTTGGCACTTCATCTCCACCCAACGTAGTGCTGTTGAACACAGAGGCTACAGACGGTTACCAGACTACAAATTTGACATCAGTCACCGATACCGATCAGGAACCTATAAGGGATGATGGCATCCGCCTGAATCACAGGCAAAACAATCTCAGCTTCGAATATGCAGGAATTTACCATCGGGACCCATCCAAAGTTCGTTATCAATACATGCTGGAGAATTTTGATGAGGGTTGGATTGAAGCCGGAACTCAACGGGTTGCCCGATATTCCAGACTTCCCAATGGCACCTATATTTTCAAAATCAGGGCTGCCGGGCCGGCCGGGATATGGAGTGAAACCACAGCCTCTTCTCCAATCACCATTCTTTCTCCCTGGTGGAGTACAAACTGGGCTTATGCAGCCTATATCCTGGCATTCATTTCACTTCTTTTTGGCTTCTGGAGATATGAATTGAACAGACTGCAACTCAGAAACAGGCTGGAAATAGAGT
>JAWVZW010000291.1:0-3521 GCA_033721975.1 Balneolaceae bacterium | reverse complement strand
TTATAGTTTTCCACTCCGGGTTGATTGAAAGGATTCACACCCAGCATGTATACATATACGGCAGTCATCAGCTCATAAAAATAGATAAATCTGCCAATTTGCTGCGCGTTAAGCTTTTCAAGGACCACACGGATCACCGGCACACCCCCTTCCAGGTGAGCCTGAACGGTTCCTTCCTGTGCACTTCGATTAATTTCATGAAATGATTTTCCTTCGAGGTACCCAAGTTCGTCCGTGTTATCATCTCTTTGAGTGATTTTCAGATTGGAAATGGGTTTTTCAACAGCAAAAAGCGTCTCAAGCATATTTCTTTGCCCTTGCTGAATCATCTGCCCGATACTGTGCAAGTCGGTAGAATAGCTTGCCGTGGCGGGAAAAAGTCCTTTGCCTTCTTTTCCTTCACTCTCACCTAAAAGTTGCTGTGTCCACGCCGCAAAGCCCATCAGTTCAGGCTCAAAAGATCCAATCACGTCCAGAGCGTATCCGTTTTTATGAAGAATGTACCGGATCGTTGCATACTCCAGAATTTTTCCAGGATCGGATTCTGCCAGCTCGTATTCTGCGACCGCACCATAATAAAGAGTTTGTATATCGATCCCGGCTACGGCTACCGGCAGAAGCCCGACGGGTGTCAGAACCGAAAACCGACCTCCGATATCATCCGGGATAATGTATTTTGAATACCCCTCTGCCTCAATGATTTTGTTTAGGACTCCCCCCTTTTCACCGGTGGTTGCGATGATTTGATCTTTGGCATCATCGCCATAAACTTTATGCATCCATGTGCGAATGGTTCTGAATGCAAGCGCAGTTTCAAGAGTTGAACCCGACTTTGAGATCACATTGAGGTATACTTTTTTAGGCTGACCGTCTTTGCGGGGTGTTTGAATATATTGCATGAGGTCATCCAAATACCTCCCACCCATATGGTGACCGGCATATAGAATTTCAGGTCCGTCGGACTTAAAATGAGGGGTAAGTGATTCGATGATCGCCTTGGCGCCGGTATATGAACCACCTATTCCGCAGATAATGAAGATATCTGCATGTTCACGGATTTCAGCAGCGTGACGTTCAATGGAATCCAGCTCTGCATCGTTGGGCGATTTCAGTATCCGCCTCCACCCGAGCCAGTTATTCCCCGCTCCGCTTGCTTCTTCAACCTGCTGAAAGGCCTCTTTTGCCATCTCATAGGTATTTTCGTATTCACCCTGCTGAATAAATTGACGTGCACCGTCAACGTCTGTTCTGATCATAATTTTTATTTGCCCTTCTTACCGAAGCGTTTTGGCTAAATCAACCAATTCGTAATTAATGTCTTTCTTCTTGCCGAATGTCATTTTAAGTGGTGTAAGTTTGATCTTATTATTGACTACACCAACCATAACTTCACTATGCCCTTCCAATAATACGGAGACTGCGGCAGACCCCAGCCTACTGGCAAGCACGCGGTCCCGTGCCGTGGGGTTCCCCCCGCGCTGAACATGCCCAAGGATACAAACTCTCATATCGTATTTTCCGAAATCCGGCTTGAGTTCTTCCGAAAGCTTGAGAGCACCGCCGGTTTCATCACCCTCCGCAATAACCACCAGACTGCTTCTTTGATGTTCTTCGAGCACCCGGGATAAGGAACCCTTTATTTCATTCAAATCCGTCAAGGATTCAGGCAATAAAATGAGCTCGGCACCCCCTGCAATACCGGTTTCAAGAGCTATAAAGCCTGCATCCCGACCCATAACCTCTACCAGGAACAGACGGTCGTGTGCATCGGCCGTGTCACGGATTTTATCGATTGCTTCCATGGCCGTATTCAGAGCGGTATCATAACCGATCGTTTCGTCTGTGCCCACAAGATCATTGTCGATTGTTGCAGGAACTCCAATTACGTTGATTCCATGTTCCTTACCCAGAAGTGTAGCACCCTGAAAGGATCCGTCACCTCCAATTACGACCAGTGCATCGATTCCTCTGTCACGAAGCGTTTGTGCACCCTGTTCTCTTCCCTCCGGAGTTCTGAACCGTTCACAGCGCGCTGATTTCAGAATTGTCCCTCCGCGTTGAATGGTATTGGAAACATCAGAGGATCCGACCTGCTTAATATTGCCTTCAATCAATCCTTTATAACCCTGACGGATCGCAAAAACTTCCAGTTCGTGATGCAAAGCTGTGCGAACTACAGCCCTGACGGCTGCGTTCATACCTGGTGAGTCGCCACCGCTTGTGAGAACACCTAATGTTTTCAAATTGAGATGATTTGGTTATATGTCGACATAGAATCAGAATTATAAAACTAAACAGCCCTTCATCTTTGCGCAAATAATTAATCAGCTTTATTCTTATTTTGTCTTCGCTTGAATTTTTAAATCCAATACTACAGAATGTCCTCTGAGGCAGCCATCCAACAAAAGGCACCCCAAACAGCAAGCCGTTCTCTCCAGGAAATTACTCAGCCTGTTCAGATTCATCTGCAAAAATTCAGATCTTTTTTCAGAGATGAGATCAGCAGTGATGTTTTTTTGCTGGATCAGATCATACACTACCTCCTCCGCCAAAAAGGAAAAGAAATACGCCCAACACTGGTCTTTATGACCGCACGAATGTTCGGTGATGTAACCGACCGCAGCCATGTTGCTGCAACCATGATCGAGCTGCTGCATACCGCAACCCTGATTCATGACGATGTTGTGGATGAAGCGGATTTGAGGCGGGATTTCCTCAGCATCAATAAATTATGGAAGAACAAAGCGGGTGTTCTTCTCGGAGATTTTCTACTCTCAAAAGGACTTCTCGTTGCACTGGATCATAAAGAATATGATCTGCTGCATGTACTTTCCGATGCCGTTCGAAAAATGAGTGAGGGTGAGCTTCGTCAACTCAAGACATCCAAGCTATTTAATATGACGGAGGAGAGATATTATCAGATTATTTCTGAAAAGACGGCCAGCCTGATCTCAGCATGTTGCCGCTGCGGTGCGATTGCTGCTACTGACGACCGAAAAGTGGCAGAGAAAATGGGAGAAATCGGGCTGAAAGTGGGTATCGCTTTTCAGATTAAGGATGATCTTCTGGATTACGGAGTTGACGATGTTGGCAAGCCCAAACGCAATGATATCCAGGAGCGAAAGATTACC
Organism: Balneolaceae bacterium; assembly: GCA_033721975.1. GTDB lineage: Bacteria > Bacteroidota > Rhodothermia > Balneolales > Balneolaceae > Rhodohalobacter. The sequence goes on along the minus strand of JAWVZW010000291.1, from coordinate 390 downwards.
CTGCCGCTTATCAAAGCCCTCGAAAATGCCGGACGGTCCGAAAGCAAACATATCGCACGGCTGATGAAGAAAAGAAAGAAAAAATCTTCGGATGTAGAGCAGATCGTTGATTTTGTTAATACTCACAAAGGGATTTCAGAGTCCAGAAAAGCCATGAATCAATTTGCTGATGATGCACTTGAAGAGCTGCGCTCATTACCGGTGATTGATGGCATGGAAGATTTTGAAGAGCTGGTTCAATTTATTATCACCCGAAAAAAGTAACCTCATGTTACTTTTTCAGAGGCTGAGTATTGTTCCTGAAGCTTGATTAATCCTGATCGATTTGATTACAAACAGCCAACACTCATTCTGAATGGATCATCTATTTATATCTGACGTTCACCTGGG
>JAWVZW010000290.1:0-3523 GCA_033721975.1 Balneolaceae bacterium | reverse complement strand
GGAATTTGACGAAAAGCTTCAGGAGAAAGGGTTTGAGCGGATACTGGATCGTGATACGGAACTGGTAAACCTGGTACGGTCCATGCTGATCCGATACATTGAGCATGTGGAAAATACTCCGCAGCCCGAAAAACTATCTGTTTTCATCTCAAAACATACCAGCTACAATTACTCCTACCTAAGCAAGGTATTTTCAGATCAGACCGGAATCACCATTGAAACATGCCTGATCAGGATGAAGATTGAGCGCGTCAAGGAACTGCTGGAATTCAGAAAGTGGACGCTCAGTGAAATTGCATGGAAACTGAAATATAGCAGTGTTCAGTATCTGTCCAATCAGTTCAAAAAGGTGACAGGACAGACCGTTACCCAATATCTCAGGGCAAAGGCAAAAGGCCGCACGGCTCTGGACCGAATTTAGCCAAAAATTTTACACATCTGGGTTGGCTCACCGTAACCCATAAACTTCTTATTCGCGTATCTTATCTGATCATTAAGCAATAAGTGTCAGATTAAGGAATATGAAGAAACGAATTACAATCGATGGCATGCACTGCGCAGGGTGTGTTGCTTCAGTTCAAAAAGCCATTCAGCGAGTGGAGGGAGTACAAAATGTGACTGTGCAGCTGACTACGGAAACGGCAGATATCGAATTTGAAGGTGACTTTCCGGGTGAGATGGTAAAGGAGGCAGTAGAGAATGCCGGTTACGAATTGGCCGGTGATCCCAGCATAGCTGAAGTGTCATTCGATATAGACGGAATGCACTGTACAGGTTGCTCTTCCGCCGTAGAAAAAGCGGCTCTGAAAACAGACGGGGTTAGTGCCGCGAACGTAAATCTTGCTGCCGGAAAGGCATTTATTGAGTTTGACCCGAAAATTGTGACTCCTGATGAGATCGCAAAACGGATTGATGACGCCGGCTATACGGTTGTTCGTCAAAAAAAAAAGATGATAAGCTAGCCCAAAGAAGAAAGAGAGAGGAGAAAAAACTGTCCGAAGCCCGGACGCGCATGATGCGCAGCTGGATGATCACGCTTCCATTGATGCTGTGGATGTTTTTGGAGATGATCTTCGGAGTTCATCTACTGCCTGATCTTTGGATGGAGCTGATCATGATCGCCGGCGCCGGATATGTCATCTTCGGACCCGGTTTGCCAACGCTCAGAAGTGCATTTCGTTCGTCGCTCAACCTCACTCCCAACATGGATGTCCTCATAGCGCTTGGGACTCTCGCTTCCCTGACAACGGGATTGATTGTGATGGGAGGGATCCTGGGGCTGATAGGGAGCGGTTTCTACAGTTTTACCGGAATCGCCGCAATGATCATGGCGTTTCATCTCACCGGCCGCTATATCGAAACCAAAGCCCGCGGACGCGCTTCGGAGGCGATCACAAAACTTCTGACCCTGGAAGCAAAGTCTGCACGGGTTATTCGAAATGGTGTTGAACATGAAGTGCCTGTTAGTGAGCTCCGGGTAGGGGATGTGGTACTGGTTCGTCCCGGCGAAACCATCCCGGTGGATGGCAAAGTTGTTGAAGGCACCGCATCCGTTGATGAGTCGATGATGACGGGAGAATCCATGCCCGTTGTACGCAAACAGGGGGATGAAGTGATTGGAGGGACCATCAATACCGAGGGATCCATCCGGGTCCAAATATCCAGGCTGGGAGAAGACACATTTCTGAACAGGGTGATACGCCTGGTTGAGGATGCACAAGCATCACGGGTCCCCATACAGGATTTTGCAGACCGTATTACAGCGGTATTTGTACCCGTCATTCTGGCCTTATCGGTTCTCACATTTATCGTATGGATGGTGTTTCCCGAAACCATGAGGGAACTGTTATATGCAGCAGAAGGAGTTCTGCCATGGATTATTACGGATCTGGAACCTGTCAGTCAGGCTTTCTTTGCCTCATTGGCAGTGCTGGTCATCGCATGTCCCTGTGCGCTGGGTCTTGCAACACCAACGGCCCTGATGGTGGGAAGCGGACTCGGAGCGGAGAATGGCATTCTGATTCGCAAAGGAGAAGCCATTCAGCGATTAAATGAGGTTACCACCTTTGTTTTTGATAAAACAGGAACCCTTACCGAAGGCAAACCGGAAGTGGAGGAGTGGGTTACGCTGGAGGGTGATGAAGAGCAATTGAAACAGCTGGCAGCTGCGGTTGAAAACCTGTCAGAACATCCTGTGAGCCGGGCTATACTCAGGTACACCGGTACAGATTCCATTCCGGCTGTTGAAGACTTCAGATCATTTACAGGAATGGGTGTAGAGGGATCAGTAGAAGGACAAACCGTACTTGCAGGGAATGATGATTTGCTAAAAAGGTATGATATTTCTGTGGATAAAAGTGTTACTGAAATATCTGATCAGCTTAAAAATAAAGGATATACAACCATATTTCTGTCTGTGGATAACTCCGTAAAAGCAGTCATTGGCGTCAGGGATGTCATGAAGAAAAAGACACCGGTGATGATTGCAGCGATCAGGCAGATGGGATATAAGACCTTGATGCTAACAGGCGATCAGGAGAAGGCAGCCAGAATGGTGGCTGAAGAAGCGGGAGTGGATGATGTGATAGCCAATGTAAAGCCCGACCGTAAAGCGGAAGTGATACGTGAATTGAAACAGAAAGGTCACGTGGTAGCGATGGTTGGGGACGGCATCAATGATGCACCTGCACTCTCAGAAGCGGACGTGGGTATTGCGCTGGGCACGGGAACGGACATCGCAATCGAGTCGGGAAGCATCATTTTGGTAGATGGAAATCCCGAGGGAATTGTTCGCGCACTCACTCTCAGCAGAGAGACTTTCAGGAAGATAAAACAGAATTTGTTCTGGGCATTTTTCTACAATGTGGTCATGATCCCGGTTGCCATCATCGGGTGGATGCACCCGGTGCTGGCTGAGATTGCGATGGCCCTAAGTTCAATAAATGTAGTGGGTAATTCACGAAGGCTGCAGAATAAAAACATCTGACTCTCTGTGGATAAAGCAGTCGCAGAAATTAATTTTTCAAAGAGCTGTAACAATTGAATAGTTGCCTCCTCTTTAAAATTAGATGAAATCGGTATTCCATATTCCCGATAGTTATCCACAAAAAAAATGTGGATAACTTGATCTTTTCTGAAGAAATGCGTACTTACTGATTCACGTCTCTATATGGGTAAATTGAATTGCTAAATAAACTCTTGTTCTCAAAATGAAAAACTGGAAAACACTTCTCTTTAAGGTTGCTCTCCTTGTGGTGATTGCAATCGTCGCTTTTACGGGATAATAAACCAAGGTACGAGTTCCACCGCATTATTGATCTCCACTCATTGCATTAATGATCCTGCAGTTTAGGCTCATTCAAATGATGTGATGACTGGAGATTTTTTATTTCTGCACTTCCTGATCCCTTCATTTTTTCTCTCATCCAAATTTTACTATTTGCTCATACATGACTGCTTTGATATCGGAAAGTCTGTGCTCATGAAGGCTTGCCTGATTCGATGATCTCTGATTATTCCGCTC
>JAWVZW010000289.1:0-3578 GCA_033721975.1 Balneolaceae bacterium | reverse complement strand
GAAGCGATCTCAGAGACCGTGAACTCATGCCTCAATGCCATCACCAAGTCGCTTGAAAATACCCCGCCGGAACTCTCGGCCGATATTCTCGACCGCGGCATCATGCTGACCGGCGGCGGTGCCCTGCTGAAAAACATGGACAAGCTCATTTCCGACGCGATCGATCTTCCCGTCCATGTTGCGGAAGAGCCACTGACTACCGTAGTTCGCGGAACCGGAAAAATCCTGGAGAACGACGAGAAATATCAGACGGTGTTGATGTAGTTCAGGGCTCAGAGTGCGTATGACTGGCGACTGGCGATTTGTGACTAGCGACTTGATACTGGGAAAAAACCCTTCTGAGATCCTAGTCCGCATATCTCCAATCTGAGATCATTAGGGCTTAAGGCTTCAATGGGCAGTATCGAAAATCCTTCTAAGCTCATAAATCGTTAATCTCTAATCACACATAGTTCCTTCCGTGCCTCCGTGGCTACCCTTTTTATCTTATCGAAATCCGTGCTCGAATGATCTTATCCCCAATCTGAATGCGATCCACAACATCCATACCTCTCACCACTTCCCCAAAGAGGGTGTAGTTCCCATCAAGGTGCGGAGCTCTTTCATGCATGAAGAAAAACTGACTGCCTTCCGTATCTGTACCAGAGCTGGCGATCCCTGCTGAACCTCGTTCATAATGATCCAATGAAGGTTCTGTGGGAATACGATAATCCGGTCCACCGTATCCATCCTCCCGGTCATAGTCTCCTCCTTGGATCACGAAATTTCTGACCACCCGGTGAAAAACAACATCATCATATAGTCCGGCACGGGTGAGGCTATCGATGGAGGCCACCGTAAAGGGTGCGGATAACGGGTCCATACGTACCATAATCTCGCCCTTTTCAGTCTCCAGAATCCAGTGAGGACTCGTTCCCAGGTCATATAACTGCTGCCAGTCCGGGACCCGAAACGGTTCCGGGTCCAAGGGGTTCATCCCCTCCACCCGGTCCGGAAATCGATCTTCCAGTACTTGGCGCAGCACGGCCGCATTATCAATCACCTGTTCCTCCCTCGCGCGTTGATAAGCCTCATTGATATCATCTTCAAAACTGTCAGGAATCAGCTCCTCATTCAACAGTACGGGCTGAATCATGGAGATCACGCTTCGGTTACCCCGTTCCAGCTCAAGACGTATCCGTTCCCGCAGCAGCGCATCGGTTTCGGTACTGCGGTGGTCCATCCAGAAACCAAACAACGCTCTCATGGCATGCATCGCACGGATGCCGCCCTCTTCAAGTGCAATCAGCAGCCTCTCCAGATGTTGGTCGGCAGATTCAATCGACTGAAACAGAGGAAGCGCACGGTCGAACAGATATGGATTTTGACCCGAATAGAATTCAAGTTTTTCAAGGTATGGAGTAAGATCATTCCCCTGATCAAGCAACAGACGAAGTGAACTCATAAACACCTCATCATTACGGGTCAATTTTGAGATCTGGTTTTCAATTTTCATTAAAAGGCCGGAATCGGGTTCGCCTGCCTGACGGATGCTCTCCAGAAACTGAACCTGTACATGGGGATTTGAATGACCCATTGCAAAATCAACAGCCTGCTGCATCTCTCCTTCTCCTAAGTTAAGAGCTGCAATTTTGGCTATTTCAACCGAAAGCTGAATATCCTCCTCTATCTCTTCCATTGCGGCAGTTTCGAACATCACATAAACTGCAGGAGCACCCAGAATCCGGACCACATATTTATCAACTTCAGAATCAATTCCCACACCATATTCTGTCCAGGCCCCGATAATGTCTACTGCCGATTCAGGACGAATAACGGGTCCGCCCGAAGCGCCGCGATAAAATCCGTATAAAAGGAGATTCATCGCCTCAGGCGCTGCATCCTTAAATGCCGACATGATGATCTCTTCCCGCTGTTCCAGGCTCTCACCAGCACGCACCATGAGTGTACTTAAAGCCAGAGCACATCGGCTATTTTCCAGAAACAGATCAGGCCGGTCCATCAAAGCTTCCAGGCTGCCCTCATCTCCCTGCCGGTAAAAAACTTCGCATACAGCCGGAGATGAAATCTCCCCGCTCTGAAAGTCTTCATTGATAACGCTGATTGTTTCTTCATCGAGCTGCCAGAGACTCAGCACGAACCACATTCGATGATCCACACTGGCAGGCGCTTCCAGTATACGGCTCAGAAATTCACCGTTGTCATCGGGTTGAGACTTGGCCATGGCCTGAACCGCAAGTGAAGCTACGGCGTGATCGGGATGGGAAATGAAATCATAGAGCTGATTGGCATCCCGGTTCAGAATGGGATCAGCCATTTCCGGGAATTCAGTACGTACAACCGGATTTTTTTCCAGAGGCTCTGAATCAGGGGTGCAACCTTGCCAAATGAGGAGCATCAAAAGGATTGGAAGGCCGCAGGAAAAAACGTTTGCTGATTTCATTCAATCGTTGATATTTGAAAAAGGTTTTTGTTTATTGCACATATATCATACAGTAATCAAAATCAGGTTATGGACCACGCCCAGCTTACCCGCAAACAGAAAGAATTTTTCGATTATATCGTCAGCTACAAAAATGAACACGACGTGTGGCCCACATACCGTGAGATTGCTGATGAATTCAATTATAAGTCGCCCAACAGTGTAACACAAAATATTCAGGCTTTATTAAAAAAAGGCTACCTGGTTCGGGGTGATGACGAAGAATATGATATTCATCCGGATCACGAGCAGCTGTTGGGCATGAAGCAGGAATCCGGTATTCCGGTCCGCGGACTTATCGCAGCCGGGTATCTCCAGGAAGCCGTAGAAGCTGATCTCGGACGAATCACCCTTGAAACGCTGTTTCCCCGTCTGGATGATATGTTCGCTCTCCGGGTGTCAGGGATGAGCATGAAAGACGCAGGCATCTATGACGGCGACTTTGTATTGCTGATGGATTCCGATGTAAAGGATGGAGATATCGGGGCTGTGCTTTATAATGGCGAAACCAGTCTCAAAAGAATCTATCACGATAAAAACGGCCTGCGCCTTGAGCCTGCCAATGAAGAGTACGATGCCATTATCGTGGAACCCGATGTTTTTGAAGAGGTGCGGATCATCGGAAAATATATCGGTCACGTAAACCGGTCCGGAATTCACAGGGCGGTTACCAGGAAAGCGAGCTAAGTCAGAAAAGTCTATTTTTATGTATGAAAAATAGTCCCCCTTCGAAGGGGGAAGAGGATCGAAACCGAAAGCTTTCGGTTTTGGGACGAGGGGGATGATCCGTTCGATTTGGAAGTTCTTTGAGGTAGCTTTTTGATTTGCTCAAATAATCAAATACTCGCCTAGTTCAATGCTTCCCATCATCCCCCATTGCCCCCTTCAAAGGGGGACACTTTGTAAATGGCCTTTAGGTTGATTTAAAATCAATTAACGCAGAAGACTTCCAAAATTAGCGAAATCGTTTCTTGAGCTCATCCATCGACATGATGACCAGCGTGGGTTTTTTTAGCGGATCGATGTAAGGCTCCTTGCATGCGAAAAGCTGATCAATCAGCATCTCCATTTCTTTTTCTGCCAGCCTCTTCCCTCT
>JAWVZW010000288.1:0-3593 GCA_033721975.1 Balneolaceae bacterium | reverse complement strand
CAGGGGATCGGAGCCGAATTCCCAGTCATTGAAATCCCCTACCAGTTCCGCTTTAGAGCTTGCCCATTCAGCAGGAATGGAAAATTTAACTTTACAAACAGTTCTTTTGGGAGTAAATGATTGATCGATCATAATAAGTTGATGTGGGTTACGGATTCAATCTAAAATTATTTAGTTCGATCCTGACAATCAACATATATAATACACCTATTAGTATTTTTAAACTTAATATTTTATTCAATTGACACGATTAACATTCAAAGTTAATTTATGGAAACGTTTCCCGGGTAAAGATGAAAGCAGATAAAGGTCATTCGGTTTAGTTCTGCTGTTTTTTTGAACTTATGATGCAGTGAACTGTTCAAGATGCTTCCTTACCTGAGCCGAATCTTTCGCTTCAAGAATACTCTTGCTAAGCTGCTGCATCTCTTTCAGGCTTCGGCTGCACAGAAGTTCTTTTACCTGCAGCAGTGCATTGGTCGTCATACTCAGATCCGTAATACCCAAACCGATAAATGCCGCAGCTGCACCGGGTGATGATGCCGACTCCCCGCAAATAGCAACGGGTATATCATGCTTCCTAGCCCCCTCCAGCGTCATCCGGATAAGCTTCCAGACGGACGGATGAAAGGGTTCAAACAATTCTGATATTCTTTCATTTCCCCGATCCACGGCCAGCGTATACTGAGTGAGGTCATTGGTTCCGATACTAAAGAAATCAACATGAGACGCAATTTCATCTGCCATCAGGGCCACAGCCGGAACCTCTACCATAATTCCGATCTTCATATCCTCATCCACCTCTACACCTTCACTTTTGAGGGCAGTTTTTATAGCGGAAAGTTTTTCCTTTACCTTATGAATTTCCTGCAGATCAGTGACCATGGGTATGAGCATATTCACCCTGCCGGGATACCTGGCCGCCACCCTGCATATGGCTTCGAGCTGATTACTCAACCACTTTCGCTGATGCAGCAACAGTCGTATTCCCCTCCACCCCAGGAATGGATTTGGCTCCTCTTCCGCATCATCCAGCAGTTTATCGCCACCTGCATCAAAAAGCCGGATGGTAACCGGATCGGACCCGGACGCCTTGAGCACCTCTTCATAAAATTCGATCTGTTCAGATATCTCAGCATTTCGCTGAAACAGGAGCGTTTCTGTCCTGAGGAGCCCCACCCCCTTGGCTCCGTGTATCTTAATCCTCGGAAATTCCTCCATAAATTCCACATTAGCCCGAAGAGTGAATGCTTTTCCGCAAGTGGTTTCATGAGGAAGAGAGGCTGCCTTCAGAAGCTCCTTATATCGTATCTGCTCCCGCTTTTTACGCTCCGAAAACTCTTCTTTTTCAGAGCTTGCGGGGTGTAGAACCACTTCGCCGGACTCCCCATCGATCAATACCTCGCAGTTACCGGATATGTTCAGGGCTTTCCAGTTAACCCCCACTACGCAGGGAATCCCCATCGACTGTGTTAAAATAACCGCATGAGATGTGAGACCGGCTTTCTGGAGCACAATGCCTGCGATATTTGCGCGGGAAAGCTCAATCAGTACAGTAGGAGAAAGTTCTTTGGCAAATACAATCGAACCCTCAGGAACAGTGAGGCTGTCACGCTTTTTGCGGAGCGCACCAATCAGCTGATCCCGGATTGTAACAATATCGATCGTTCGCTCATCGGTCCACGATACGCCCACCGATTCAATCATCTGAATGTATTCATTGAATGTACTGAACGTAGCGTACACCGCTTCAAAATGATTTTCGCTGATTTTCCGCCGGATCAGTTTGTGGAGTTCAGGATCTTTAAGCGTCTGTATCTGTGCTTCCAGAATATCAGCTGTATCACCCTGGGAGGAATCACGCATGTCCGTGAATTCTTCAATCAGCTCATCAGCAGCTGTTTCAAAACGCCTTAGGTTTTCACCGACCTCATCATCCGTTATTCGGTTGGGACGAACGGATATTTTTTTCTCTTCCAGAATCCATGCAGTCCCTATCCCGACACCATGCGATGCCGGCGTACCTTTCATGTGGACAGCCCTGTGAGATTGACTCATTCTGAATTGTTTTCAAATTTGTTTTCAAAAAGAGTAGTTATGGCCTCCATTGCTGCGCTTTCATCCGCTCCATCTAATATCAACTCCATCTCAGCCCCGTACTCTGCAGCCAGCGTCATCACTCCCAGGATACTCTTTCCGTTGACTTTGTATCCGTACATTTTGATAAAAAAATCCGATTCAAAACCGGAGGCGATTTTTACCAGCTTTGATGCCGGGCGGGCGTGCAATCCCGATTCATTCAGCACTTTTACAGTTTTCGTGATCATAGATAGAGTGTGTTGGCGATATTATTCTGTCATGTGGCGACCCGTGAAGGCCATCTAAAATAACAAATCAACACAACTCATTCGAACAGAAACAGCGGGAAAGGCTGAACGGCTTACTTAGAGTACTTTTAAAAGGATCGAGTTTAGTACGCTGATCAGCAAACTGTAGCCGACTGCCCACCAGAAGCTCTTGATTTCCAGGCCGTCAACCAGTTTATCAATCAGCATCAGCACCCAGGCATTGATGACCAGAATAAAAAGGCCCAGCGTGAGAATGGTGAGCGGTAGTGTGATAAATACGATAAGCGGTTTTATAAAGGCATTGATCAGAGCCAGCAGAACGGCCACTCCGATCGCTGTCACAAAATTCTTCATTTTGACACCCTCTAGAAGGTAGGCTGCAAAAAAAATAACGACGGAATTGATCAGAAGGATTTTTAGCATAGAAGCGGGATTTCGTTACATTTCTTCACTGATACGAAAAGCAACAAAAAAAGTTATCTGCGTCCATGAAGTGGGTTTACTATGAACAATTTGAGGACATTCCGGTCCGCACGCTATATGACATTCTGAAGCTGCGGCAGGATATTTTTATCATCGAGCAGGACTGTATTTATGAAGACATTGATCGGCTTGATCTGCATTCGTCACACCTGGTTTTGTTTGATGAAGAATCCCTGGCCGGCTACTCACGCCTGGTACCCCCCGGTGTGAAGTATGATGATATTTCAATCGGCCGAATTGCCATTTCTCAAGATTACAGAAATCGCGGCCTTGGAAAAGAGCTGGTTCAGCGCTCTATCCGGATTGCAGAATCAGCAGGATTCAAGAGAATTCGAATTGAAGCTCAAACCTATCTGAACGAGTTTTATAGAGAACTCGGATTTAGATCGGATGGCGATGAATATATTCTGGATGGAATTCCGCACAGAGAGATGATATGGACTGCATCCGGTAAAGAAGAATAATCAGAGATCATCGAGTCAGGCCAGCCTTCATGAGCACAGACTTTCCGATATCAAAGCAGTCATGTATGAGCAAATAGTAAAATTTGGATGAGAGAAAAAATAAAGGGATCAGGAAGTGCAGAAATAAAAAATCTCCAGTCATCACATCATTTGAATGAGCCTAAACTGCAGGATCATTTATGCAATGAGTGGAGATCAATAATGCGGTGGAACTCGTACCTTGGTTTATTATCCCGTAAAAGCGACGATTGCAATCACCACAAGGAGAGCAACCTTAAAGAGAAGTGTTTTCCAGTTT
>JAWVZW010000287.1:0-3608 GCA_033721975.1 Balneolaceae bacterium | reverse complement strand
TTTCTTTCCCGTTATGATATTCCCGTAACCTTTTCCCGTGAAGAGATTCACACCGCACTGCAGTCTCTCACTGATTCTGATTTTGCTACGCTGGTTGAAAACAATATCATCAACAGTGACGGTGAGCCCATGTGGTCCATCGCTACCGTTGCTGAATTGGATATTGAGCTGAACAGCAGCATGGAAAATGTTCAGGTTACCTACCCTCTTTTCCCCGGCTACAGTAATCTGAATGACGGATCAGAACTCGCCGCCACTTTTTGTTCAGAAGGCAGCACCCAGGGATCTGCAGCTGCCCATCACATGATCGATTTTACACAGTTTGAAAACCTGAGTGAGGTTGTACTCCGGTCCGGAAGTCGTGAACAATCCGCAACCTGTCTGGAAGGTTCCCGATCAAACCTTGCAAACAGCTATACGATTTCCGGACCCGGACTTGATAACAACGGCTTATCCGAAGTCCTTTTCGTAAAGTCCTGATAAAGGCATTTAGAAGCTGGTTGCAGTATTTCGGGGTTCATTTTCCTATTTTGCAGTTCAAAATGAGGAAAATGAACCTTTTTTATGTCTGAGAAACCCATCAGGATCAGCGCTGCACAGTTTGAACATAAAAGTCTGGATAAAGACTATAACTTGTCCGTTATCGACTCTATGAGTGAAGAGGCATCAACCGGAGGAGCCAGCGTCATTGCCTTTCACGAATGCTGCATAACCGGTTATACAGTGGCAAGAACACTCAGCCGAAATGAACTGCTGGATATTGCAGAATCGGTTGAGGGAGGAGAATCGGTTAAACGGCTTGCCGACATCTCCAAGAAGCACGGAATTACGATTCTGGCCGGACTCTTTGAGCGGGATGAAGAAAAGGTTTACAACACCTATGTTTGCGTGGATGAAAATGGACTGATTGCTTCTCATCGCAAACTACATCCATTTATTCATCCCATGCTAAGTGCGGGAAATGACTATACCGTATTTACTCTCCATGGATGGACCTGCGGAATACTGATTTGCTATGACAATAACATCCCGGAAAATGTACGGGCTACCCATCTGCTTGGAGCTGATGTTTTATTTATGCCGCATGTAACCATGTGTACCCCATCCACCAGGCCGGGTGCCGGTTTTGTAGATCCTGGACTATGGCAGGACCGGGATAAGAATGCGGAATTGCTTCGAAGTGAGTTTGACGGTTTAAAAGGAAGAAAGTGGCTCATGAAATGGCTTCCTTCCAGAGCTTACGACAATGCTTCCTATGTTGTATTCACAAATCCGATCGGAATGGATCATGATCAGCTGAAAAACGGCTGCTCCATGATTATGGATCCATTTGGGGATATCCTCGCCGAATGCAGGAATCTTGGAGATGATCTGGTAACCGCTGATCTTACACCGGACAAACTGAAACAGGCCGGCGGATACAGATATGCAAATGCACGCCGCCCTGAGCTTTATGGTGAGGTAATCTCATCACCTCATACACCCCGTCAAAACGTGGCCTGGTTGGAGAAAAAACAACCGTAAAGGTCAGTTATCAGATGCTTTTCTTCATCTTCAGCATCCGGGTAATCAGATCCTGATTGTGAAAATGCATTCCTTCATCCATCATGGATACATGCTTCACGTCTTCTACCGTGTAAAAGGCATTGGGTGCAAACTCATTGACAATTTCTGAAAGTTCATGCCAGCGTTTTCTCTTTGCAATAGTAAAGAGTACTTTCACCGGACCGTAAATTCCCTTCCCATCGATAGTAGTAACCCGAAAATCGGCATTTTTCAGTTCTTCGATCAGTTCCCGGCTCTCCCTGTTTACGATGATGCGAAACATTTGGATCCCAATTTTCATTTTCTCCTCAATATACATCCCAATATAGTTACCGGCTGCAAACCCACCGGCAAAGGCTACGTAGTTCATCCAGTTATCCAGGTTCTGGAAGATCTGAACAACAATAATGATCCAAATCAATACCTCAATAAAGCCCAACAGGCTAGCCTTTGCCTTATAACCTTTTGATACCAAAATGATGCGCAGTGTGCCCACGCTCACATCCAGTATTCGAGCGAAAAAAATAAAAAGAGGCACATACGCCTCGGGAATCAGTTCAACCATAGATATACTTGTTAGCCATTTCAGGCATAATACAGTTCATAAAGAAGAAACCGAAACCTTGAGAGTCGGATCAACTGTGATCCTACTTACCGGTTTTGTATTCTATTTGCTAAATGGTAAAATGGAATTGAAATTCTGTTTTACAGAGCACTTTTTTCAATTGAAAGTCTTCTTGCTGATCCGCAGACTTTTTAATTCAAATCTTACTTACTTACCAACCATACCGTATGCTATTTAAGAAAAAGATCACAACAGACATTATTGCATGTTTTAAGATTGAGAGTCTGCTGTCTACTGCATTTTATCAGGACTTTATACCCGATAAAGAACTGCGTGAACTGATGGAAATGTTGAAAACAGATTTCAGTGAAATTGGATATTCATCCATGAAATATCAGTTCACATACATTTATAACTATCAGTTTCTGATTGAACCCTTAACAGGCGATGGTATTCATTTGCCGAAAGCCAAAAAAGTGCTGCGGAAGGTATTGGTGGAAAATAAATCCATCATCCAAAAATATATTACTGAGAATGCCAACTCTTATACTATTCCAAATCCGAACTTTGAATACCTTCTGAATATCTATGATGAGGGACGTTTTGAAGTCATTGATCGGCAAATCACTGAAAATGGAGAAGTTTTACAGATTGTTGTGGTCTGGGAACCTGATAATAATCTTATTCACTACTGATACTTGAAGAAGTCTATCTTTTAAAAAAGGAAAGGACCTGGTTTGAATGGCTACTAACATTTTAACCAAGTCTAATAATAGGTTTGCTCAAGGATGGGCAACTTTGAGAGCAGCTGAATCTATCAGAAAACTAATTGACTTCAATAAATAAATGCGGAGAGAGAGGGATTCGAACCCTCGATACCCTTTAAGGGGGTATACTCCCTTAGCAGGGGAGCGCTTTCGACCACTCAGCCATCTCTCCGAGTCGAAATTGATTCTTTGAAAGCGTGTTTCAAAGAGCATTAAATATAGGAACCTTTCCCCCGCTCTTGCAACCTTTAGTTGTACAAATTCGAGACTTTCCTTTAATCGGTCTGAAGGTTCTTATTTATCCTCCGAATTGGCTGGAATATAGATCTGTGCCAGATTCCGGCCCTCCTGTGCATAGTCGAGTCCATAACCGATCACAAATAGATTGGGAACCTTAAATGCCACATGGTCTATCTGAACATCGTGAACGGTTGCCTCTGCCTTGTGAAGAAGGGTAACCACCGTTAAAGTTGCGGGATTCATGCGTTTCAACTTATCCACCAGGTAATTCATGGACAGCCCTGTATCGATAATATCTTCCACCAGAATCACATGTCGTCCCTTTATTTCAGCGTCAATATCCTTCAGCTCCTGTACTTCACCCGACGAAACCTTTTCATCCCCGTAGCTGCTCAGTTTCAGAAAATCGACTTCACAGGGAATGTTCACATAGCGCATCAAATCTGCCAGAAAAATATAGGAACCGTTCAGAATACCAATGAAAATCGGCC
>JAWVZW010000286.1:0-3609 GCA_033721975.1 Balneolaceae bacterium | reverse complement strand
CCCGCAACCCGTACCAAATGCGAGATCGGAATTATTCCTCGGGGAGCTGCCAGATGTCTACGCGGTTCAGGGCGATGTAAGGGACGGCTACCTGATTTCTTTGGGTATCCAGACCGATATCGGCCGGCCGGCCCGGCATGGTGATGTATACCAGATCCTGCTGGCCATCGATTATATGCAGGCTGGAGTCCCGCTGACTTGCGGCAAGCAGTTTTCCCTGAAAAAATTCAATGCCGTCTATATTTCCGCCGCCCTGCCCGGAAGCATAAACGGTTAATGTTTCCTCATCGGGATCCCACGCATGATAGGTGAGAGCGCCTCCCCATGGAGCAAGAACGAGTACCCCGGTTTCGGGGTGGAGCGTAATTCCATTGGGAGCATGGGGCAGTTCGCTGGTGACAACCACCGGGGTGCTGCCGTCAACCCGATAGAGGGTATTGGTACCGGTATCGGTTACATACAGGGTACCATCAGCTGATGCTGCAATGTCGTTCAGAAACCCGGGGTTCAGCGTTGTGAAATCAATAAAATCAGTCTGTTCTCCGGTGGTCCGGTTAAAGCCATGGATACCGTCTGCATCAGCAGCCCAGAGCGTTTCACCCAAAATGAACATCCCGCGGGGAGCATGCATGGGGTACTCTTCGGTCCCCGTCAAAAACCGGAGGGATTCTAGGGTACCGTCGGTGTTCAGTTTCGAAATGAATCCGGTGGAATCCCGGTCATTCCCGCCGCCCGTAAAATTGGCAACAAAGTAGAGATCCTGTTCAGGATCGTAGCGAACGGCCTCAGGTCCGTCAAATCCTGTAACGGCTTGAACCCGCTGTGTTGAATCCTGCACGGATTCGGCATACACAGTAGTTGAAGATTCTGATGATTCGTCGGGAGTACAGGATGCCAAAGCAAATAAAGAAAAAAGGAAAGCGGGCAGCAGAATAACTTTGAGAAAATTCATATCGCGGCGGATTGAGTTCAGGAAATAGGAGTTGGAAAACAATGTATCGGATTTGATCGAATATATCGACTATCCCTTGTATTGCGAAAAGGGAGCCTTTGCCTCTTGCATAGAGAATCAAATCTCTTATTTTCAGCCATTAGTTTCTTATTCAACACAAATCAAATTCAATCACTGTGGCTGAAGAAAATCAAAATCAACCCTCTTCCAAACCGGTGCAGGAGGGTCGCGGCGGACTTTTTGACAAGTTTCTGAACGGGATCGAGACATTGGGGAATAAACTCCCGGATCCTGCCATGCTCTTTTTCATACTACTGGTGCTGGTGTGGGTATTTTCTGCCATTCTATCACCCATTGATTTCGGGGAGGTTCATCCCCGGACCGGTGAAGAACTTTCCGTGCAGAATATGCTGACGGGCGATAACCTGGCTGCGTTCCTGGCAAACATGGTTCAGACGTTTGTACTGTTTGCCCCGCTTGGGATTGTACTGGTAGCAATGCTGGGTGTGGGGGTTGCCGAGCATTCTGGGTGGATCGATGCCGGGTTGAAAAAACTGCTCAATTTCACGCCTGCTTCTTTTTTGACTCCCATGCTGATTCTGATCGCTATTGTCAGTCATACGGCTGCTGATGCGGGATATGTGCTGGTGATACCGCTGGGAGGAGTGATTTTTTATGCGGCCGGGAGGCATCCGCTTGCCGGTATTGCTGCTGCCTTTGCGGGGGTTAGCGGCGGGTTTTCTGCAAACTTTATTCCATCCGCGATTGATCCGTTGCTGATGAGTTTTACCCTGGAGGCCGCACGGATTCTGGATCCGGATATCATGCTGAATCCGATCAACAACTGGTACTTTACTTCAGCCTCTTCGATCCTGATTGTTACCGTGGGTTGGTACATCACCGATAAAATTGTTGAGCCAAGGCTGAAGGGTGTAGAGATAGATGGTGATGAGGAGGAAATGCCCAAAATGGTGGAAGTGAGCGACAGGGAAAGCCGTGCTTTTTGGTATGGTTTTTTGGCTATGGTACTGGGAATAATAGGGCTGTTTCTGTGGGCATGGCCAGAGGGATCTGCATTGAGAGACCCCAATTGGGATAATCCCAATGTGAGTTCACTGTTCTCATTCAGTGCTCCTTTAATGCAATCAATCGTCCCACTTATCTTTATCCTGCTTCTGATACCCGGGGTGGTATACGGTTATGCCTCAGGGAAGTATTCATCGTCCAAGGACATGATCAACAATATGACCAAAGCGATGGAGAGCATGGGATACTACATCGTGATGGCCTTTTTCTGTGCCCTTTTTATTGATGCATTCGGGAAGTCGAATATCGGGCTTCTTATTGCGCTGAAGGGTGCGAATTTCCTTCAGGCTCTGGCTCTTCCCGGTCAGGTGACAATCGTGGGAATTATAATTCTGAGTGCTTTTGTGAATCTCCTGGTAGGATCTGCCTCAGCCAAATGGGCGCTCATTGCACCTATTTTTGTGCCGATGCTGATGCAGCTGGGAATCTCTCCGGATCTGACCCAGGCAGCGTACAGGGTTGGGGACTCCGTTTCCAATATCATTACGCCGCTGCTGCCGTACTTCCCGCTGGTCGTGGTATTCTGTCAGAGATATGTGAAAAATACCGGTATAGGAACCCTGATTTCGATGATGCTGCCCTATTCCATGATATTCCTTGTTACATGGACCATCTTCCTGCTGGTCTACTGGGCTATCGGAATACCGCTGAGCTTTGAGGCACCTTATGTGTATCCGGCACCTTGATTGGAGTGAAAAGGCAGAATGCAAAAGTGAAAAGGAATAGCTGTCAGTCTTCAGCTGTCAGCTTTCGGCTGCTTGGAATAACCAATTAGATATCCCAAGCACTCTTCTGACGTCTGACGTCTGACGTCTGATGTTTCACTAATCACTTCTTGCTTCTCAGCATCATCTCCTGAATAACGGTATCGAGGGGGATGCCGCGTTCTACCAGGAGAACAAGCATGTGGTAGATGAGGTCTGCGGTTTCGTTGATTACTTCGGAGTCTTTCTTGTTTTTTGAAGCGATCACGGTTTCTACAGCTTCTTCACCCAGTTTCTGGGCTATCTTGTCGATTCCTTTCTTAAAAAGCCGGGTAGAGTAGGAGCCCTTGGGGAGTTCCTCTTTCCGCTGAATGAGCAGGCGTTCCAGGTCGTATAAAAATTCAATCTCTTCTTTGGCAGCCATAAAAAATGTTACAATTCATTAGGTTATAACCGAACGGGAACTCCCTCTTCGGCCATTGTTTGTTTTAATTCCTTGATCTCTATTTCCCGAAAGTGAAAAATACTGGCAGCCAGTACCGCATCGGCCCGGCCCAGTGTTACAGCTTCATAGCAGTGCCGGATTGTTCCCGCACCTCCGCTTGCGATGACCGGGATGGATACATGTTCGTAAACCTTCCGGAGCAGTTCAATGTCAAAACCCGATTTCGTGCCATCGCGATCCATGCTGGTGAGCAGTATTTCTCCCGCGCCCAGTTTTTCCGCCTTTTGGATCCATTCAACAGCATCCAGACCCGTAGGTTCAGAGCCGCCTTTTACGAACACTTCCCAATGGTCCTTTACTCTTTTTGCATCCACGGCGGCGACGATTGCCTGAGATCCGAAAGCGTCAGCAGCCCGGGTGAT
>JAWVZW010000285.1:0-3611 GCA_033721975.1 Balneolaceae bacterium | reverse complement strand
CAAGGTGCCCGCCTCAAATGTTTTGGGAGAGGTTGGAAAAGGGTATAAAGTTGCTATTGAGACACTCAATGAAGGCCGAATCGGTATCGGTGCTCAAATGATTGGAATAGCACAGGGAGCGTTGGACGCTTCTATCAGTTATACAAAGGAGCGTAAACAATTCGGAAAAGCTATTGCAGACTTTCAGGGAGTACAGTTTCAGCTGGCAAAAATGGCTACGGAGCTGGAAATGGCCAGACTTCTCGTATACAACGCAGCCAGGCTCAAAGAGGCAGGGCAGACGTTTTTGAAGGAAGCTGCCATGGCCAAGTACTACAGCGCCGAAGTAGCAGAAAATCTGAGCTCGATGGCAATCGATCTATATGGCGGCTACGGCTATGTGAAAGAATATCCTGTTGAGAAATTCTACAGGGACTCAAAAATCGGTAAGATTTATGAAGGAACGTCCAATATGCAGCTTCAGACAATCGCCAAAATTATATTAAAAGAAGGCTAGAAGTTGTTTAAAAGCCATATTTGACGGAAACAAATTAATTTGGCCTGAATGGAATGCTTTGGGATGGACTTGTTGTTCACACTTGAGAATAGCAATATAATTCGATCTTTAAATACGCCAGAATTTTAGAAAATATCGGGCTGGCCTAAAAGTTAGTTTACATGGACAATATTGACGACATACTCAAAAAGTGTTCCAAGGACGAGGAGTCATACAAAAATCTGAAGACTGTTTTTGGAAATCTGAAAGCAGAAAAAGATCAGAAATCACTTCATCTGGATCTTCTAGAACGAGCCATCAAAAGTGATTATGATTCCATTCTGATTACCACCCTGGATCTTGAAAAGCCGGGTCCGGTCATCGTTTACGTGAATGATGGTTTCACGCGCATGACGGGTTACTCCCGTGAGGAGGTAATTGGAAAGACACCTCGTATTCTGCAAGGTCCCAAGACCGATCGCGCCGTGCTCGATAAGCTGAAACAGCGCCTTCGTGAAGGGCAGTCATTCTTTGGGCATACCGTAAATTACCGAAAAGATGGTACCGAATTCATCAACCAGTGGGATATTCATCCGTTAACCAACGATAAAGGTGAAATAACGCACTGGGTATCGTACCAGCACGACATCACCGAGCGGAAAAGGTCAGAGAAAAAAGTTGTCGACAGTAATATGGAGTTCGACAAGCTGACCGAAGAAAGCAAGAAAACCCTGATCGACGTGGATGAGCAGGGGAATATCGTTACATCCAACAAGGCTTTCCGTGACCTGATTGGTTACGATGCCGAAGAGCTGAAGCGGTCCAAAGTATGGGACTTTCTGTCTGATGAGTATGTAGAAAGTTTCCGACATAAGTTCGACACCTTCAAGCCAAGTGACTTTGATAATCGCTCCTTCGACCTCGTTTTTACAAACAAGAAAGGAGCCGATATCGAAGTGAAAGCCAATGCCCGCTTGCTTCAGACCAACGGTCAGACTATTGCCAGAATCGCTTTTGAAAATAAATCGCTTCAAAAACGAATCATGGCTATGCTGTCCAAACGTAATGCTGATTTTGAACGGGTTTTTGACCGATCCAATGACTTCAATTATAAAATTAAGCCTGATGCCAAAGGCCGTTATGGTATTGAATATGTTTCTGACAGTTTCAGCAAGGTGACCGGCATTGCAGCGGATGAAGCTGTGACGATGCAGATTGACGACCTTGTACATGAAGAGGATCGGGAGAAGCTCAGAAATCATCTCGATACGGTTTTGGAGGGCAAGCCAAACACCGAACAGTTCAGAATCAAAAGCCGTGACGGCGGATATCTGGAAGTGATCGATTACGCCAAGCCTGATTGGGACGCTGACCATTCTAATGTT
This sequence comes from Balneolaceae bacterium, assembly GCA_033721975.1. Classification (GTDB taxonomy): domain Bacteria; phylum Bacteroidota; class Rhodothermia; order Balneolales; family Balneolaceae; genus Rhodohalobacter. The sequence goes on along the minus strand of JAWVZW010000285.1, from coordinate 1,751 downwards.
GTTGCGATCAAGGGAGCTGTTTCAACAGAAATTTCCTCTGAGCAAAAAGCGTAATTCGTATTACAAACAAAGTGGGTAGCTGTAGCTGCCTGCACAATCTTCACATGCTTTTTTCGTATGTTAGACAGAAGGTTAATCTGACTGTGATACGAGTATGACAATTGAGGAAAAACAGGATCGGATCATACGGGAATTTGAATTGCTGAATGACTGGCCCGAGAGATACAAATACATCATCAAGCTTGGCCAAAAGCTTGAGCCCCTTGATGAGAAGTATAAGGTAGAGGAAAACCTGGTAAGAGGGTGTCAGTCTCAGGTATGGCTTCACACCAAGACAGAGGGAGATAAAATCATTTTCAAGGCCGACAGTGATGCAGCAATAACCAAGGGACTGGTTGCTCTGATGGTTCGCCTATACTCCGGAGAAACACCCGACACCATTCTTTCTGTCGATCCCGACTTCATCAAGAAAATTGGTATGCAGGAACACTTATCTCCAACGCGATCAAACGGGCTAGCCTCTATGGTAAAACAGATGAAAATTTATGCCATGGCTTACAAAGCCAAAATGAAGCAGGCAGCCGGAGAATAATGTATCGTTTTTCTCTTGATTACAATTCGTATCTTTTTGAAGATAAACGCAACTTAATAACGATTTTAAGCTGAATAAACCATGAATAGCAAGACAATCCAGATTATCGGACTTGTAATTTTTCTGGCTGTGGGAGTAGGTGTATTTTTCTACTTTTATTCCGGAAATGATGACACTTCTCAGGCGGCAAACAGGAATGTTGATCCGCAGCCGGTAAGCATCCTTAAATACAGCGACTACCAATGCCCTGCCTGTAAAGCATACATCCCGCTCCAGAATCAATTGAAAGCGGAGTATGGAGATCTTGTAGAGATTGAATACCGGCACTTTCCTCTAAGCGGTCATCAATTTGCTGAACTGGCTGCACGTTCGGCCGAAGCTGCAAGAAATCAGGGTAAATATGAAGAGATGCACGACCTGATTTTTGAATATCAAGAAGTCTGGTCGCAGGGTGATGCGCGTAATCATTTTATGGATTTTGCCAACCAGCTGGATCTCGACATGGAACAGTTTGAGGCAGATCTTGAATCGCAGGAGATTATTGATCTGGTTGAGCGTCAAAGACAGGAAGGTCTCCGGCGGCAGGTGAATGCAACTCCGACCTTTTTTATCAACGGACAGAAACTGCGTCAGAATCCACAAAGTTACGAGCAATTCAAGTCGGTAGTTGAACTGTACATGTATCGCGCGAGCTGACGAACCGCATGATTTATGAGTTTCTGAACAAATCGCCCCGGTTTGATGAATCGGTATTTATTGCTCCCAGCGCTGATGTGATCGGGGATGTAACTTTCGGACCCGAAAGCTCTGTTTGGTTCAATGCCACGATCCGGGGTGACGTAAACTGGATTGAAATCGGTAGTCAAAGCAATATTCAGGATAATGCATCTGTTCACGTTACCCACCAAACCTGCCCGACGAGCATTGGCAATGAGGTGACCGTCGGCCTTAATGCAATGGTTCATGGCTGCACGATTCTTGTCCGGGTGCTGATTGGTATTCATTCTACTATCCTGGACCGGGCGGTCATCGAAAGCGATGTAATTGTAGCTGCAGGGAGCCTGGTCCCGCCCGGAAAACGATTGGAGAGCGGCTACATGTACATGGGATCCCCCGTAAAAAAAGTCCGTGCATTGACAGAGGATGAAATTCATTCAAT
>JAWVZW010000284.1:0-3673 GCA_033721975.1 Balneolaceae bacterium | reverse complement strand
CACAAAATCGACATAGGGTGTATTGAATGGAAACCACTGAATTCTGGGCACATCGCCCGGTTCACCATCTGCTTCCACCTCCAGGTTAACCACATTGGAGTTAAATGAAAGCGCGCTGATTTCGGGTGCGTAGTAATAGGACAGATCATCCCATTCCCACCCGCGGGGATAAGGGATATCATCAAAGAGGCCGTCCCACGCGATAATGTTTCCGTCAATCCGGGTTATTCCCCTCAACTCAAGTAAACGAAACCATTTTTCAAACAGAAAAAGCGGGTCATCGTAAAAATCTCCGTTAATGGATGGATCACCGCTGCCCTGGATAATGAGGTCTCCTACCCATCGGTTCTCCACTTGCTCTCCGCGTCCATAAAGCCGTGTTTCAAACCGGTAATCTGCCCCAAGCTTATCAAGAAACGCCCCGGAGCTTACCAGTTTAAGATTGGAAGCCGGTCTGACCAGTTTGTCACCGTTCAGGTCTTCCAGGAGAGTTCCGGTGCTGTCTCTTACCTGAACCACCCAAAATGCATTGGACGCCCTGCTTCTCTCGATTGCATACTCAATTTGAGAAGAGACCTGCGCATAAGCGATTGCCTGCAGCATCAAAATGACCACTACTGCCAGAAATATGCTCCTATAAAAGGATGTAGCTTTCATCGTAGAGTCGGATTTTAGTTACCGAAATAACGCTCCTCTTCCGCATGAAATGCGTCATAAATCTCTTCTGCAGTCTCACACTCCGAAAGAGCTTCCCTGAACGTAGAGCTGTTCATGAGACGTGATATTCTGCTGAGCAGCTTGATGTGAGCACTATTCTTTGACTCAGGCCCTGCAAGAAGGAAAACCATCTTTACCGGTTCTCCGTCTATGGAATCATAATCGATGGGTGTATCCAGAATGGCAAAACTGGCATAATTCTGCTCAATCGATTTTACCTTGCCGTGCGGAATGGCCAGGCTTTTTCCCACCCCTGTCGACATGATCTCTTCCCGCTCAAAAACGGATTGGCGTATTTCATCCAGCTGCTCCGAAGTCACTTCATCGGAAAGTGCATTTACCATCTCATTCAGCAACTCCTCTTTGTTTTTAACCTTCAAACCGGCCAGTATTGTGGAGCTGTCGAGCAGTGAATAAATATTCATAAATGGGTGTTCGTGCGCTGCAATTGAATAAGCTAGAATATAGGGAGCTAATCTCAATTTCTTCAAAAAGAATGTAGCCGGGCGGCAAAGTGCTCCCGTATTTTTTAGTATCTTTTTTCCTGATAAAGAAAGCGGACAGATGCTACGGTCAACCATTGCCATTTTTCGAAAGGAAGTACGCCAGGAGCTGCGCACCAAATATGCCCTGAATACCCTTCTTGCGTTTACAGGCGCATCCCTGCTACTGGTTCTGTTTACGCTCAGCGCACAACTTCTCAATCCCACTCCAAAAAGTGGGTTGATCTGGATCATCATCCTTTTTGCGGCCATGACCGGAATGGCGCGGACATTTGTGCATGAAACCGAAAAGAAAACCTGGGACCTGCTTCAGCTTCATGCAAATCCCTCGGATGTATACACGGGTAAACTGTTGTATAACTTTGTTTTTTTGCTTGTACTGCTCATCCTCACCTTTTTCTTTTACCTGGTGATGATGGATCTTCAAATTGTACACCCCGGCTATTTTATATCAGCCATTCTCTTTGGCGCAGCAGGCCTCTCATCTGTAACCACCATGGTTTCTGCCATGATAGCGAAGGCAGACAGGAAGGGAGCAGTCTTTTCCGTACTTTGTATCCCCCTTCTGGTACCCCTTCTGCTGATATTGACGAGTACGACCAAAATGGCGCTGATTGACGGAGATGACGGGTCCGGATTAAACGACATTGCCGCATTAACGGGGTATTGTGGCACCACGATTGCAGCGGGAGTGCTGCTTTTTGACTATATCTGGGAAGATTAATTATCCTATTTTTCTACCATGCTGGACAAGAATCATGACATATCATTCGGAGACAGGCGGCTTGTAGGACAGCAGAATGCACGGACCCAGGTTGAAAATATGTTTCGTTCCGGCCGCCTCAGCCACGCTTACCTACTTTCAGGACCCGATGGATCCGGAAAAACGGCATTTGCACTGGCAATGGCTGAAATCGTAAACGGGGTTGATCACCTCACTGATTTAAAGGGAACGGCATTCTCCAGGAAATCGAGCTGGTATACCCATCCTGACATCCACCTTTTTATACCCTTGCCGGCAACAGTAGGTGTTTCTGAACTGAATGCGCGGCTGGAACTGCTGGCTGACGATCCATATGAAATTGTTGATTTTTCGGTGAGACCCGCGCTTACCGATTCCGGAGGTTCCAAAAACAGGCGTGCGTTTTATTCAATCGAATATTACCACAGTGAAATCAGGCCTAAAACAGTCTATAAGCCCAATGAAGGCCGCAGAACCGTGGTGATTCTGACCGGCATCGATACCATGCGGAAGGAATCTGCCAATGCATTTCTGAAACTTCTGGAAGAGCCCTCGGATAATGTGTTGTTCATCCTTACGGCTTCCAAGACGGATCAGCTTCTGCCTACCATCATTTCACGCTGCCAGCATATTCGTCTGAATCCCCTATCGGAAGAGGAGATTCGTGAAGGCCTGCAGCGATTTGACGATAAAGATCCGGAAGAAGCGGCTTTTCTGGCGAGGCTTTCGGACGGCAATTATGCCATTACCCGGCATTTTGATGTTGAAACCCTTCAGCAGACAAGAAGCGAGATTATTGATTTTTTACGCTGTTCGTATACTCAGGACGTTCCCAAGCTGATCCCCATGATTAAAGAGTGGAATCGAAGCCTGAACAGAGAGAATCAAATTGCGCTCTGCAACTCTCTCGAACAGTTTTTGAGAGATATTCTGGTCTACGGGGAGACGCGGGACAAAGAATTAGTGAGCAATATAGACCGGATAGACGTTATCGAAAAGTTTTGTGAGAGTATGAGCGATGCCCTGCTTGTGGATATGATAGAGCATCTGAACTCCCTGAAAGGATTATTGTATCAAAATGTGCAGTTCAAATATATCATGACGGTCCTTTCACTCCGCTTTTCATACCTGATGCGTGGACGGGAACCCGTCATTTCCGGTGATGAGAACTGGAAGCATATGCCGGCCCTGAATGATTCTTAAAGCTGATTCAAACCCAATGAGTAAGTCATCCATACCTTTTATCAAGATGCAGGGAGCCGGCAATGATTTCATTTTGATGGATAACCGGTCACTAAAGCTGAGCGAAGAGTATCTGACTGAGCTTGCACCCTCCATCTGTAACCGCAAGTTTGGAATCGGAAGCGATGGATTGATCACGCTCAACTATGACGAAAAAAAGAAAGCCGATCTGGTAATGCTTTATAAAAACCCGGACGGCAGTGACGCGGGTATGTGTGGCAATGGGGCTCGCTGTTTTGCTGCGTATGCTGTTACGCTCGGTTCTCCCAAAGAGTTCACATTCCGTGTGCATGATCATATTTACAGGGCAAATGTCAAAAAAAGCGGTGTTACGATCTCATTCCCTCTTGAAACGACCGTGGACGCCATAGACCTGGAAGGCTATAATGCGTACAGCGTCTATACCAATACCGAGCATATCGTTTGTCCGGTAGCTCCTGAACAGCTTGAGGAGGAGCCCATGCTGGTT
>JAWVZW010000283.1:0-3677 GCA_033721975.1 Balneolaceae bacterium | reverse complement strand
CGGTCCGGAATAATCAGTTTACTGGCTGCATTCAGAGTAACGTTCGACCCGTCTGCGAGTTCAATACCTGCTCTTTCTGCAGCATCTGTAACAATTTCATTAAATACCGGGAGCGGCGCAGTATCAGCCGCGGGCTCGGATGCAAACTGAAGAGTAAAGAAACCCGAGGTAACGGCAACCAGAATCAGTGCAGCGACTTTCAAGAAGCCTGAAAGTACCTGCTGCCGCTTTCTTAATTTACTAAAGTGGCGGATCCTGGCTCTTTTTTCCTCCGGATTCCGATCCAATTTACCGGATACTTCGTTCCAGTCCATTTCCAGATCAAGCTCGCCTATCAATGATTCACGGGTCTTTTCTTCGGATGCTTTCCAAATACGGTCAATGGCATGAAATTTTCGCCTGTTTTCAATGCTGCTGTCCAGCCACTCTTCCAGAATGCGCGAATCTTCCTCACTGAGGCTGTGATCGTGATGACGCGCAATGATGTTCCAAATGTCGTTTGTGTCGCTCATAGAATTTCCTTGTTACTGGTGTGTAGACAAGTTTCAGACACCCTCCCCCCATTCATTTCCATTTTTTTTAATGGATTCTGTGCAGAAGTTTATAAATCGAGGTTCTCTCTCAGAAACTGAAGGGATTTACCCATCTGGTTTTCGACTGTTTTTCTCGCTATTCCAAGTACTTCGGCAATTTCAGCATATGACAGGCCATGCTTCCTGTAGAGAATGAAAACGGCACGCCTTCTTTCCGGGAGCTTGTCTACAAGACGCCAGACTTTCTCCGACAACTCTTCTGCATTGAACTCTTCTGTCCGGCTGGATTCAGAGATTTCCTGCTGCCTCTTTAGGCGGGTTTCAAGTCTTTCCATCTGCTTTTTTTGCTGCAGAAAGTTGAGCGACTGATTCCGGACCGCCTGGTAGAGGTAAGCTTTCAGAGATTGCCTGATATGGAATTGCTCCCTGTTGTCCCAGATTTTGATATAAACTTCCTGAACAACATCCCTTGAAAGGTCCAGTGATTTAACATAACTGTTCGAAAAAACACAGAGCCTGGAATAATAGGCCTGAAAAAGCTGCTCAAAGGCTTCTCGGTCTCCTTCACGGATCCTTTCCACCAGCTGTTGATATCGTTCTGTCTTATTATTCATGAATCCAGGAAAAATATTTGGATCTAGCGGCCTTCAAGACAGCGGGCTTCCCGATTCCGGATGATCAGGCAAAACAGGGAGTTGAGCATATACAGGCGTCGAGCGGCTTTTTTTTATTGCAGGATACTAGCTTTGCATGACGTTAAATAAGCTTTTCACAGATGATGCGCAATACAGCAAAGCGGGATGAGGTAGTAAAAAAATGTATGGGTTTTGCTTTAGTTGTCATTCCGCCATCTTGAAAAACCCTCTATTGAATCATATTCGGCGAGGCCCAGATTATCATAGAGTGCAGCCGTTTTTATAGTCCGCTCATCCGCAATCATCCAGAATTCACGACTCATTGTCCCCGGGTATTTAGGCTGGTCTTTCTGAGAGGCATGTTTAAAGATGGCACGACGTTTTCTGAGCCTCTCCCCCGGACTGAGCGGTACTGCCATGTCTATTTCACTTACATCCCAATCCTGCCAGACACCACGATAGAGCCATACATAGCACTCTTTCATCCATGACTCTTTGCCAAGTTTGGATAGGGACTCCCGGATGGCGTCCCAGCAAATGCGGTGAGTTCCGTGCGGATCCGATAAATCACCGGCTGCATAGAGCTGGTGCGGTTTTACCTTTTTGATAATATTTGTAATCAAATCCAGATCTTTTTGGACCAGGTCATCCTTTTTTGCCCTCCCCGTTTCATAAAAGGGCATCTCCAGAAAATGAATATTCTCCTCTTTTACACCGGCATAGCGGCAGGCGGCACGCGCCTCGGCGCGTCGTATCTTGGTTTTCACCTCGAGCATCAGATCGCTGTCCGTATCACCCGGCTTCTTCTTTTCAGCAGAATCGACAAGTCTTGAATAAAGTTTTTTCTCATTCTTATCCTTGCTGTAAAGAGAGACGAAATCGGCATACCTGAGCGCTTCATCATCGTATACGGATATATTTCCGCTTGTTTGGTAGGCCACATGCACCTCATGCCCATGCTCCACGAGCCGCATCAGGGTTCCTCCCATGGAAATTACATCATCATCAGGATGGGGCGAAAAGATCAGGACACGTTTTGGAAATGGCTTTTCCCTTTCCGGGCGATTGGAATCATCGGCATCCGGTTTTCCGCCCGGCCAACCTGTAATGGTGTGCTGCACCTGGTTAAACACCCGGATATTTACATTGTATGCCGGGCCGTGATCGGTGACAATATCGCTCATTCCGTTTTGATTGTAGTCCTCATCGGTAAGCTTCAGAATGGGTTTGTCGATATTCAGACTCAGCCAGGTTACGGCCTTACGGATTTTTCTGTCGTCCCAGTCAACTGGCCCAACAAGCCAGGGTGTTTTGCGGCGTGATAGTTCAGAAGCTGCAGGTTCGTCAAGAATCACATGGGTATTTTCGTGGCGCTGCAGAAAAGTGGCCGGCACTTTTTCACTGATCTCGCCTTCCACGGTTCTGCGGATAATGGGTGCCTTTGCTTCGCCCCAGGCCATCAGATAGATTTTTTTGGCTTTCATAATGGTACCCACACCCATGGTGATCGCCCGGCGCGGCACGTGTTCTTCACCAAAGAAAGCAGCTGCAGCATCAGCACGGGTAAGCTCATCCAGCGTTACCAGCCTTGTACGGGTTTTTTCAATGGATCCGGGTTCATTGAACCCTATGTGTCCGGTCCGCCCTATGCCCAACAGCTGTACATCCAGTCCGCCGGCATTCCGGATTTTCTTCTCGTATTCCGCACAGTAATCGAAAACTTCATCCCGGCTGAGGGTGCCATCGGGGATATGTATGTGGTCTTCAGGTATGTCTATATGATCAAACAGATGTTCCCGCATGAACCTGACATAACTTTGGAGCTCCTCCGGCTGCATCGGATAGTATTCATCCAGGTTAAATGTAATGACGCGCCGGAAGCTCAACCCCTCTTCCCGGTGCTGCCTTACCAGTTCATTGTAGACGCGGATGGGTGTAGAACCTGTTGCCAGCCCTAATACCGTATTCTGGCCAATCTGATTTCGTGCACGGATGAGATTGGCAATTTCAGAAGCTACTCTTTCCGAGGCTTCCCTTGCATCCGGATAGATGGTGGTCTCAATTTTTTCAAAAATCGTTAAACCCGGATGATCTTCGCGGCTTGCCATGTACGTTGAAAATGTATTTAATACGTTCGTTTTTCCCTGAAAGCAGGTCTTTTACCTAGAGTAGAACCTAATCAGTTCGGTCTTCAAAACCAACAGAGTGTTCACTCAACCAAATAGATTGCTCTTCATTATTTGTTTTCATAAAAAAAGGAGGGCCGCATATTATCGGCCTCTCCTATATGGTATTTCTGTTAATGGTTTCCGGTTATTTACACCATTAATTTCCTCCTCCACCGAGGGCCGGACCAGAACCGACTCCATCCGGAGCACCTCTGTAATATCGAAAACTTTCAGTATCACCGGTGCTGCTTCGGAAACGCTCTACAAACGCTTGCCGCTCTGCAGGCGGAAGATCGTCCAGTGTCATAAAATAGTCTTCTGTGTTCCCGGGGTAATTGCTT
>JAWVZW010000282.1:0-3694 GCA_033721975.1 Balneolaceae bacterium | reverse complement strand
TAGGCTTTTTGCCTTTATATACTATATTGTGATCGAGTGCCTAAAATCAGAACTGCAACGAAATGTTCTGAAGGTACTTATGATTCGTAAAAAAAGTGACTTTATCGTTTAGGGTGACGGATATGGAATGGTTAACGGGGACTATTCATAGTATCAGTTTTTGACAGATTAATTTATTTGGGATGAAGGTGTTTCTTTCTTTTTGCTTTTCGCTTTGCTTGCATCAAATTTTCGGGATAGTAATACACCAAATCCCGTCAACAAGAACCATCTATATGATTGATTCATGAGCGCTGAAATTCCAGAAGATCTCCGGTTAGCTTATGAAAAGTTCATGAGCTATCTGCAAAATGAGGTTCCGGTCTCTGAGATGAACTTTGAGGAGGTGGTTGCCCGGGATATGATGGGATATGGCACAACGAAGGACGAAGTGTTTCTGGAACTCGCCGCCCTCAGGCGCACGATTCAGTTGCAGGAGGATCAGGGAAAAGGACAGGGAATTGAGGTTAATATTGAAAACAGACCCATTCACAGGCACCTCTTTCAGAATCAGCAAGCCGGATTAATCATTGACGAACTGGACATTTCAATAAATGACGGTGAAGAGGTCAACCAGTTTACAACCCGCTTATCCTTAAGCTTCGAACTTACAAATGAAGGGTGGAAACTGATTCACTGTCATGGGTCTGTACCCGTCGACACTGAACAGGATACATGGCATATCAATGAATGGAAGGCCGAAAAAGAGAAGCTCGAAAAGCTTGTTGCCGAGCAGACACTCGATCTTCAGCAAAAAAACAGGGAGCTGGAACTGGAATCGGCGTCAGAACGTGTCCGATCCCATGCCATGGGCATGCAGGAACCCGACGATATCATGAACGTGCTCAACGTCATCAAGGAAGAGATTGCAAGATTCAAGCTTGGTAATATCGGTACGTGGGTCTGGATTATTAATGAGGATGAGACGGTCACCCAATGGGATATCTCTGAGATTGACCTGAACGGTACGATGGCAAACGTGAATATTACCCTGGATTTAAATAAATCAGAGGCGGTAATACCCCATAAGGCAAAATGGGAACACGAAACGTATTACGAAATGCCCTGGGAAGGAGACCGGCTCACCACCATCGTGCAGGAGATTAAGGAACTGGATCCTGAAAGCGGTAAAATGTTTGAGCGGGCAATTGCGGAGGGAAGGATTACCACCTATTGGCAAGCCTGTGCTCCGTTTTCAAGGGGAGTTATGGGGCTGGATTATGCTTCCAAACCACCCGAAGATGCGGAACATATTTTGACAAAAATGGCAACCGCTTTCGGTATGGCTTATCAGCGGTTTGAGGATCTGGAGAGAGCCGAAGCACAGGCCCGTGAATCACAGATCGAAGCCGCACTGGAACGGGTACGGTCCAGAAGCATGAGTATGCAGAGCAGTGACGAACTGAAAGACGTTGGAAGTGCGCTATTTCAGCAGCTGGAGAAGATTGGAATTTCACCTGAGTCCAGCTGGATTTCATTCGTTGATCCTGAAGATGAGAGCATGGATGTGTGGATCCGACATGAAAATCAGTTGCGATCATCCAAAAAAGTAACCGCGGAAGATCATCCGAATTTTGAAAAAGAGATCAGGGTGTGGCAGAAAGAGGAGCCTTATATCCTTGCCACAATTCCTAAAAATGATTTTATACCATCTGTAAAAGAAATTTGGGACATGAATGTGGAGGATCGTGCAGACCAAAACCATATTCAAGTACTCAACGTACGTCACAAATACGGCTTTCTGGGTATCGGTTCATGGGAACCGATAACACCATCCGACATCGCGATTTATCAGCGTTTCGCAAAAGTGTTTGAGCAGACCTATACGCGGTTTCTTGACCTGAAAAAGGCTGAACAGCAAGCTTATGAATCCCGGGTGGAGGCCAGTCTGGAACGGATTCGGGAGATGGCTGCTGCAATGAACCATAGTGACGATTTGCAGCAAATTGCAGAGGCGATGTTCAGAGAGATGGAAATACTGCAGATCAATCCGCTTCGATATGGGCTCGGAATGATCAATGAAGAGAATAAGGAGGCGGAGCTTTGGGCATCGACCGTGGATGATGGAAAATATCTGGATATTCTGGGCACGCTTTCTCTCACCTGGCACCCCATGCTCATGCAGGCTTTTGATGCCTGGTCCGCACAACATGAAGAGTTTATCTATGAATTAAAAGGGAAAGAGCTGAGTGACTATTATCAAAAAATCGGCCAGGTAAACCCGGATATTCCTGACCTCAAAAAACTGCAGGATCCCAATTCCGGGGAGTCGCAGTTCGTCAGTTTCTTTCCTTTTAAAACCGGCACACTTTATGCATTCACAGTAGACGAACCCGGTGAAGAAGGGAAATCAATCCTGAAACGATTTGCCAATGCATTTGAACAGGCTCACATTCGGTACGACGACCTTCAAATTGCAGAAAAACAAGCTCGATTAATCAGTGAAGAACGGGATCGACTGGAGGTAGCCCTCAAAGAATTGAAGGCCACGAAAGATCAGCTTGTTCAGCAGGAAAAACTGGCCTCACTCGGTCAGCTTACCGCAGGTATCGCCCATGAAATCAAAAACCCGCTCAACTTTGTCAACAACTTCTCGGATGTGAGTATTGAGCTGGTTGTAGAGGCAAAAGAAGAGCTTTCAGCTTACAGGCGTCAGCTTTCAGTTGGAGAAAAGCTGGATTCGAAAGAGTCCCCCTTAGAAGGGGGAAAGAACGGCGAAGCCGTTCAGGGGGATGATGCGGAGTCCGATAATGCCCAAAATCTCTCCATAGCCCTCGAAATCCTGGAAGACATCGAAGCCAACCTACGCAAGATTCATGAGCATGGTTCACGGGCCGATTCCATTGTTAAGTCAATGCTGCAGCACAGCCGGGGCGGTTCCGGAAATATGGAACCATCCAATCTGAACGCACTTACCAAAGAGTATGTAAATCTGGCCTTTCACGGCATGAGAGCAGCCAAAGATCCGATCAACGTGGAGATTGATCTTCAGCTGGATGAGTCAATCGGCGAAATCCCTTTAATTGCAGAAGATTTTTCAAGGGTACTGGTAAACCTATGTAATAATGCCTTTGATGCGATGAGAGAAAAACAAAAGCTGACGGCTGACAGCCGACAGCTATCAGCTGAGTCTGGTCAAAAATACGAACCCATGCTCACTGTAAGAACCATTAAAAATGAATCTGCCGTCAAAATTGAAATTGAAGACAACGGAACAGGTATTCCGGATGAAATGAAAGATAAAATTATGCTGCCCTTCTTTACTACCAAAAAAGGAACAGAAGGAACGGGACTCGGGCTGTCGATTACTAACGACATCATAAAGGCTCATGGAGGCGAGCTGGAATTAAAGACCCGGGAGAATGTATACACCAAACTGACCATCAAACTGAATAACAAATAAAGACAAATTAACTATATGAAGTTACTTGTAGTAGATGATGAAAAAGATGTAGAAATGCTCTTCCGCCAGCGATTTCGGAAAGAAGTCCGCCAGGGACTCATTGAACTGGAGTTCGCATTTTCGGGGCAGGAAGCTCTCGACAGGCTTCAAAGTCAGGAACCTCCGGATATCGTCTATATTTTTTCCGATATCAATATGCCGGGAATGTCGGGCCTTGAATTTCTTGAAAATGTAAAAAAACAGTTTCCACAG
>JAWVZW010000281.1:0-3694 GCA_033721975.1 Balneolaceae bacterium | reverse complement strand
TCGAAAGCCAGCCTTTTGTAGAAGAGGTTTCATATATCTCTCGCGACAGTGCCTCAGCCATTTTTCAACGGGATTTTGGTATAGGCGCAGAAAATCTTGCCGAACTTGATTTTCTTCCTGCCAGTTTTCGGATACAGGTTCGCAGTGAGTCGGATGTAAGTCAGGTTTCAGAGCTGGCAGAAGAACTGGCCGGTTATAACGGCGTGGATGAAGTTCGTTTTAATCGTGCTTTGCTGGAGCTGCTTGAATCCAGAACAGAGGTCATTCTTCTAACCGGATCGGTAATCGGTATTTTTGTGCTCTTTGTTGCCATGATTCTGGTCTTCAATACCATTCGTTTGACAATCTATGCCAAGAGAGATTTGATCCGTGCGATGAAGTTGGTAGGGGCAACAAACGGATTTATCCGTCGCCCGTTTCTGGTGGAGGGAATGTTCCAGGGCGTGATTGCAGGGTCCCTTGCCGGATTGCTGATTGTGCTTATTTTCAGCCTGGCAGTGCCGGCTTTTGTACCACAACTGGGGGTTCTTTCATGGCCCTTTGGGCGCTGGTACTATCTTGTAGCCGGTGTGATCTTACTGGCGGTTTTGATGGGATGGCTGGGAAGCCGATGGGCAGCCCGCAAGTTCATCAAGGAGACAAAGGTCTATTCCTGACCGATCAGGATTTGGATCAGGCCTCTTTGCTGCTCAGAGATTTGATTTTATCGCCGTTCTTCTGGCGTTCCGCACAGGCTTCTCTGTCGCGGCACTTTCCAAAAAGATGAAGAGAATGTGCCTCTACGTCGAACTCATAAATCTGCTCCATCAAATTCTGGATTTCCAATATACGGGGATCACAAAATTCAATAACAACACCGCAGTCGGTGCAGATCAGATGATCGTGCTGCTGATACGCATAGGATCGTTCGTAGTAATATTGGTTTTTCCCAAACTGCTGACGCTGCACCAGTCCGCATTCTATCAACAGGTCCAGGGTATTATAAACCGTAGCTCGGGAAACACGGGTTCCGGCGTTTTTCATGTTGAAGAAGATATCATCTGCATCAAAATGCCCCTCAGCACGATAAATCTCTTCAAGAACCATAAATCGTTCCGGCGTCTGACGCTGATTTCTCTCTTTCAGATAGCTGCGAAAAATCTCCTTTACTAGCTGGATTGTATCTTCATGGGCCGGATGTGCCATAAGCTGAATGAACTGATTTTTTCAAAAATTGATTGTTTGGTCGGTCCGGATTGATTTAAGCTCAAATGGACCTGCCGGCAAACTGAGTGTTTGCATCAATAAAGACTATTAAAAATGCGGTAAACTTTTATCTTAAACGATATCTACCATTAACAAATTATACAAACATGCCAACGCTTGTCGATTTTGAAACACTGACGGAGCTGTATTTAAATCTTGTTGAAAAGTACAAAAATTCTGACAAAACAGCTTTTGCATTTAAGCCGAATCCAAATGCCGATTATAAAACAGTTACGTGGGACGATGTAAAAAAAGACGTAACGGCGGTCGCCTCCTATCTTCTTGAATTTGGTATAGAAAAGGGTGACCGGGTGGCCATTCTCAGTGAGAACAGGTATGAATGGGCGGTGGTGGATCTGGCCATTCAAATGGTGGGCGGTATTAACGTGTCCCTATATACAACGCTGCCGCCCAGGCAATGTGAATTTATACTGAAAGACTCCGAGTCAAAACTCTTCTTTGTATCAACCGGCATTCAGCTTAAAAAGGCGATTGAAGTTTTTGGTAACTGTCCGGATCTGAAGCATGTTATCGCTTTTGATGAACCTAAGGTGGATTCCTATATGGAGCACGACTATGTATCCTTGTATGAGTCCGTTTGTGAGCAGGGAAACAATGTATCCGTAAAACATGCGGAAACCCTTATAAAACGAGCGTCAGAAACAGAGCCCGGTGACGTGGCTACCCTGATTTACACGTCCGGGACCACCGGTAACCCCAAAGGTGCCATGCTGACTCATCACAATATTGTGAGCAATGTTAAAGCAGCGCATGATGCTATAGATATTGGGGAAGAGGACAGATGCCTTTCATTTCTCCCTCTGTGCCATTCATTTGAAAGAACCGGGGGCTACTATGCGATGATTTCCGGAGGTGCTGAAATCTATTATGCCGAAAGCGTGGATACAGTCGCCAAAAACATGCTTGAAGTGCACCCCAAAATTGTAATCAGCGTGCCCAGACTGTTTGAAAAAATCTACAACCTGATTCACAAAAGCGTTCAGGATGGAAGTGCAATACAGCAGTCCATTTTTAACTGGGCTCTCAGTGTCGGGAAACGTTATTGGCAGGGTGAACGGGGATTGGTCAGCATTCAGAAGACAGTGGCTGATAAGCTTGTATTTGACAAACTGAAGCAGAGAACGGGTGGTAATATTCGTTTCTTCGTTTCAGGAGGGGCGGCTCTTCCTTCCGATATCGGTGCATTTTTTATGTCTGCCGGACTTAATATTTTGGAAGGATACGGCCTGACGGAAACCTCACCGGTGATGTGCTGTAACCGCTATGGTGATGAAGTGATGGGTACTGTGGGTAAGGTCATTAACGGTGTGACTGTAGGTATTCAAAGACTGAGCGACAGCAAAATTATCGCACAGGTGAGCGGAGAAGACTACCCGACCGACCTCACATCCGAAGAGGGAGAAATACTAAATCGGGGCCCGAATACTATGAAGGGTTATTGGAAGAATGAGGAGGCCACAAATGAGATGATTGATGAGGACGGCTGGCTTCATACAGGAGACGTAGGCAAATTTGAAAATGGCAGGTTAAAGATCACGGATCGCATCAAGCATATGATCGTGAATGCCGGAGGGAAAAATATCTATCCGGGCCCCATTGAAGACATGTTTAAGACAAGCCCCTGGATCGATCAGCTCGTGGTAGTGGGAGAGAAGCAAAGTTTTATGGGGGCTCTGATCGTACCGGATTTTGAGGCTCTCGAAAAATTCGCAAAGGAGAATAACATAGAGTATAATAGTATCGAAGAACTGATCCGGGATGAGTCCGTACAAAATCTCTACAAGAAAGAGATTCGGACATTCTCCAAAGAATTGGCTTCCCATGAGAAGATCCGGGACTTCCGACTGGTGCCCAATGAGTTTACCGTGGAAACCGGGGAGCTTACACCAACCCTGAAAGTGAAGCGGCGAGTGATCGAGGACAAGTATGGTCACCTTATCGATCAGATCTTTGCGGATGATAAGGATTAGGTTTTACCACATCCTGTCTTAATGTGATGTAAATCCCAAGTGCCGTAGGCACGGAACATATCGTAACCCCGGAAATCATTCCGGGGATTGAAGAGGCTCTGCCAAAATCCAAAGTGCCGTAGGCACGATCCATCTACCATCTACCTACTACAGACGATCAGGCCGATTCACTTTCTCTGCTTTTTCTGGCAGCGATAAACGAACGGACACCTGCAATCAGAAAAAGGATGCAGATCACCGCCATCACTGCCTGTGCTATGGATGCTTCCAGCCGCTCAGGCATGGTTCCGCCAATGGCACCTATGATATTGATCAGCCCTCCGAAAGAGCCGCCAAGACCCAGTACCGCAAGAAGCAGGGCTCCGTGCATGGCATGTTTTCGCATCGATTCGCTTTTTTTGCCGAGCAGTCCAAGGCCGATAAAGGCAAATCCAAAAAAGGAGGGGATCAGTGCTGTT
>JAWVZW010000280.1:0-3728 GCA_033721975.1 Balneolaceae bacterium | reverse complement strand
TAACCCATTACTCACCGTCTGTCAGGGAGCCTTCAGTTGCGGGGGGTGTTGCTGTGGTTCAGGAAACGGAAAACTGGCTGATCGTTAATAAACCGGCTCCGCTGCCCATGCATCCCGGTGGACGGTATTACAAAAATACACTTTCCTATATTCTCAGGGAGATGGGATATGACAGCCTGAGTCCCGTTCACCGGCTGGATGCGGTAACCTCAGGCCTGGTCCTCTTTTCCAAAAACCGGGAGTGGGCCCGTTTGATCCGGCAAGAATTTGATGGCAACAGGGTTGCAAAATGGTACCACGCCGTTGTTCAGGGAGAGATGGAAGAACGGCTGACCATTGATTTGCCAATCCGCAGAAAGAGAGGGTTTGTTTTTGAGTGCGGCGATGAATTTGAGGGTGCAAAACCTGCCCTCACATATTTCAAGCCTGAAAAATTGCTGCCCGGGGGGAAAACGCTGGTTCGTTGTATACCGGAAACGGGCAGAACTCATCAGATCCGCCTGCATCTGAGAGCAGCAGGCTTTCCCATTGTAGATGATCCGATCTATGGCCCAAATGGAGATGACAGTGGCCTAAAACTACAGAACTCCGCAATCAGCTTGCGGAGTTCTGGTATCTTTATCAAAGCGCTAAAAATAAAAAGTGTTCTTCCTGTTACAGCAGGCTTTTAACTTTTTCAATCAGGGTTCCGCCGGATGAACCTGATGACGGCTGCCGTACGTTTTCAGATGTTACAATCTGCGTATATTTATTCTGCTTCACGGCATTGGCAGCGGCCATTCGTGCATAATCCTCTCCGCGGCAGTCATATTGCAGCTGCAGATTACCATTAATGTCGATGTCAATTGGCGTGCCTTTGTAGTCTTCAGTGTGGCCTACCAGAACGGATCCGTTAATTGTTGGGGTACCGCGGCCTGTGAAGTTATAGGCATTTTCAAAGATTACGAGTCCGTTAAAATCGAAGTTACCGGCAATGTCAAGAATGGATCCATCTGATCCTTCATATTCCAGATAACCAGTAGACCGAATTACGAGGATACCATATCCTTCGGTTATACCTCCTGAAAGTCTGGCGTCATTTTCTACAAAAAAGACACCTGGATTTTCTTTGGTACCCATATCTCCTTTATAGCTGCCGCTGATGTACTGAACGCCATCGGTATCGGCCAGTCTGGCAATAAGCTCATCGGTAGGCTGATACGAGAGATCGGGGTTTTCAGAAACCTGCGGATCTCCGGTAACATCAGAACTTCCCGAAATAGAGTCGAATTTATAGCCTGCCCCCGGCATCGTGGTAATGGCCGGCTTGTCGGCACAGGTGTAATCTGTGGGAGAATTACCGT
Organism: Balneolaceae bacterium; assembly: GCA_033721975.1. Lineage (GTDB taxonomy): Bacteria > Bacteroidota > Rhodothermia > Balneolales > Balneolaceae > Rhodohalobacter. The sequence goes on along the minus strand of JAWVZW010000280.1, from coordinate 2,385 downwards.
TGATATTTGTCGATCCGCTCATGGTAAAACTGAATTTTGTAGGATCGGCAGCAACCGTCAGGGAACCTTCAAAATCCGGAACCAGCGAGCTGAAAGGCTGTTTCAGGTAAAGGGTTCGTACCTGAACAAATTCATCCAGAAAATCTGCGTTTGAATATAGCCAAAGCGAGTCGGGATCCCAGTAATTGGGGTTTTGGTAATAGTCAGTGTAAAGAGCAACCTGTCTGTCCTGTACCGTAATCGTCCATGGATTGTTGATATCATGTGTATTCGGCCAGTCATTATCCTGGTTGATCTCCTGCATCGCCATCTGAATGGCGGTGTGTGCCGCATTCTTGGCCATTGTATACTCAGCGTAGTTCACGTTCTTTTCGGTGAGCATCATGCCGGTATTTGAGGTACTGATCGCCACAAAACCAAGCGAAATCAGAACTCCGGCGCATATAATTAACATTGCTCGTCCCATAATAGGTACCTGTCAGGTTTGGATTGCTAACTCTTGTTCTTGTTTATTGTAAATTCATGGGTGTAAACCGTTTCTCCCAAACGGTCCGGACAAATCGCCCGTCTCCCGTTGCCCGCTCGTATACAGGTTCTCTGCTCTGTACTTCAAGAATGATATAAACTTGTCGTACGTCATTCAGCTGTGCTGCTGAAAGCGGTGTTGCCATATTGCTGCCGATTGGTGCTCCAACCGTATTGTAATACCGTATTTCAAAATTGGTGACCCCGACCTGGATATCATTTTCGACGGGTGTTCCGGTATTCTGAAATCGTACTGTTCGTGTCAAAGTCTTGATGTCCGGATTGCCGGTAAAAACGGTGTCCTGTTTCAATTCCCAGGTGATAAAATCGGGCGTTCGCGTAGGATCATCGGTCAAATTTCTGAAAAAGCTGATTTTTGAAGAGTCAGCTTCAACCAGAATACGGTTACCGGTAGAGTCATCATCGGCTGTAGTGCGATCGACATGATATCCCATATTGGGTATATCGTCGTTCAGCATATCGGTAATATTGACAACGTGTTCGCGAACGATCTGCGAAATGGTCAGTTCCGCACTGCTGTTCTGTACCCGGATATTCATCATCGCAATCCCGAGCAGCAACATGCCTGCGATAACATAACTTGTAACCATTCCTATGTTCATAATCTAATCTCCTGAATCCTGTTAATCGGCGTAGTAATTGCGAATAAACTCAAGTACATATTGTTTTGGAGAATCTCCTTCACGAAGGAAAGCACTCTCAACGGTGACTTCAATTTTCTTAAACGTAGAGGGGGATGAAATCTGAAGGAAATTGGTGTTGTCAACGTAAAAAACTTCCACACTCACCTGAAAATCACCGTGCGTGGTAGACATAGTTGTAGACCAGCCGTTATAATCGTCAAAATCATTGAATGCGGTACGTACAGATTCACCAGAATCTGCACCAAGACTGCCTGCGGCTGTAAATCCGGCCGGTATAAGAGCCGGAGGAGCAGCTGCATTCACGGTTACCTGATCGTAACTCTTTGCACGAGCCTCTTCAATGATCTCCTGACCCAGCGAAATCACTTCCTGCTCCAGTTCTCCATCTATTTGAAGCATGGAGTTTCGGTGGATCATGCTGTTGGCGCTTAAGAGGATCATTGAAAATATGACCATCGCAGCCATTGTCTGGATGACTTCAGAATATCCTATCATGGGGTAAATCCGTGATTGAAAAGAATAACGGAGGTGCCTCTCGCTCTTTCTTTATTATTAATCTTGCTAAGCCAGTTGTCAGCTGGTAAAGCTTCTAATGGTTGACACCTGACTCAATAATAAAGACGATAAACGAAACATATCGTTACATCTTTCTTAATTTCAATTCTTACTATTAAAAAACCCCAATCTGGCCCGATAGGACAGATTGAGGTTTCAAATGCAAGTAGTGAAGAGCCAGTCTTCTTTTTTTGCGGTTTGTTTATTTGTCCATCAGCTTTTTGAAGTCCTCCAATGTGGAACGGACCGCTTTTTCTGATGCTCTTAGAAGTTCGGTTTCTGAATCGTCAAGTTCAACTTCAATTATCTCTTTGATTCCGCCCTTACCAAGCTTGACCGGAACGCCCAGAAACAGATCTTCAATGCCGTATTCGCCGTCAAGACGAACAGCACATGGGAATATACGATTTTGATCCAGCATTATTGCCTCCACCATCTGGGCAGCTGCGGCGCCGGGTGCATACCATGCAGAGGTACCCATCAGGCCAACAAGCTCACCCCCACCTTTCTTTGTGCGATCTACAATTGCGTCGAGTTTTTCTTTATCGATCAGCTGCATTACCGGGATTCCGGCCACAGTCGTATATCTTGGAAGGGGAACCATGGTATCTCCGTGGCCGCCCATCAGAAGAGCCTGGAT
>JAWVZW010000279.1:0-3736 GCA_033721975.1 Balneolaceae bacterium | reverse complement strand
AGTTGAAGAGAAGAATATCCCTACCATGCTGATTGTAAATAAACTCGACAGCGACTATTCCAATTTTCAAAAAACCGTGGATATGGCTAAAGAGCGATTTGGCAGGGGAGTGGTTGTTGTACAGTATCCATACAGTGAGGGCGAAGACTTTCATGCCATCATAGATGTTCTCAAAATGACGATGTATGAGTTTCCTGAAGATGGAGGAAAGCCCGACAAACTGCCGATCCCCGATTCACAACGTGCACAGGCTGAGCTGCTCCATAATGAACTGGTAGAGGCGGTAGCCGAAAATGATGAAACCCTTCTGGATCTCTATTTCGAGAATGGGGAACTGGATGAATATCAGATGAGGGATGGTCTGAAACTCAGTATGGAGAATCGCGACATATTTCCGCTTTTCTGTACCTGTGCTGAAAGAAATATGGGCAGCGGACGCATTATGGGTTTTATCTGCAATGTAACCCCATCTCCATTAGAGAGAGAACTGTCTCTTAAGGATGGCGGTACACATGAAATATCTCCGGATGATCCTCCATCCATGTTTGTTTTTCACACTTCATCAGAAGCGCACGTAGGGGACCTTACGTTCTTCAAGGCCACAGGCGGGGAGATCGTTCATGGCGCCGAACTCGTAAATCAGCGAACCGGTAACAGTATGCGCCTGGGTTCTATTTATATGGATCAGGGTGAAAAGCGAACAGAAGTGAACAAGGTATCGGCCGGCGATATAGCGGTTGCCGTTAAGCTGAAAGACGTGCTTGCAGGGGATACACTAGCCGAGAAAGGAACAGATATTGAATTTGCTCCGATAGAATTTCCTGATACAACCATACGGGTTGCCCTGAAGGTGATGAACGAAGGAGAGGAAGACAAACTGGCCAATGCGCTTCATCAGATCGAGAAAGAAGACCCCTCTGTCAGGGTCGAGCAAAGCCAGGAGTTGCAGCAGACCATTCTTCATGGCCTGGGTGAAGAGCACCTTGGTGTTATTCACCACCAGCTGAAAGAGCGCTTCAAACTGGATGTTGAATTTGTGACACCCAGAATCCCATACCGTGAAACCATTACCAAAAAGGTGGACGCTCACTATAAACATAAAAAGCAGAGTGGAGGAGCCGGGCAGTATGCGGAGGTATATCTGTCCATCGAGCCCTGGTATGAAGGAATTCCTGACAGAACGGACTTGAATGTGCGGGGAGTTCAGGAAATTGACCTGGAGTGGGGCGGAAAACTGGTTTTCCAAAACTGCATAGTCGGGGGCGTGATTGACAATCGGTTCATGCCTGCCATTCTGAAGGGAGTGATGGAGAAGATGTCGAATGGACCTCTGAGCGGCTGCCGGGCCAGGGATATTCGCGTATCCGTTTATGACGGTTCCATGCACTCGGTGGACTCCAATGAAGCAGCCTTCAAAACGGCGGCACTCATGGCATTCAAGGAAGGATTTCTGAATGCATCTCCTCAGCTTCTGGAACCCACCTACGAAATTGAGGTTACGCTTCCGGCCGATTATATGGGAGATGTAATGAGTGACCTGAGTTCAAGGCGGGGACAGATACTGGGCATGGATTCAGAGGGAAGCATTCAGAAAATCAAAGCACTTGTTCCGCTCCAGGAACTGGATCACTATACTACGCGACTCAAATCAATGACGCAGGGAAGTGCTACATATTCCAGATCTTTTCACAGCTACACTCAGGTACCGCATGACGTTCAAAAACGAGTCATGGAAGAGACCCTGGAAACAGCTGATGTTTAGAAGAGATCAATGAGGTTTTAAGTTAAGTTTTTTCTTTAATCGGGAGAGGTGGGAGCGTCTGATCGAGCAGACGTTGAGTTTCAAATGCTCTGTTCATGAATAACATGAATGAAAAGCAGTTCAAGAAAACCAGCATCCTTGAAACTGGCTGTTTCTGCTATGATCTGTATGAACTTTTCAGGTTCATGATGCAATGCGACTTAAAAGAGTCTGAGGATTCTTTTTGGCCAAATTCCGCATTGATTCTGAACAGGATTACATTTAGATTTAGTCTAAATAGAACCTGTAATCTGAAAAACCTTTATCTGAATGTTGAAAAAACTGTTTTTAATAGCATTTGCTGCCTTTTTTCTGGCGAACTGTTCCGGCCAGGATGAGATCAATATCTATTCGTCTCGGCACTATGATACTGATATGGAATTATATGATACATTTACGGAACAGACCGGAGTTACCGTCAATCTGATTGAAGGGACCAGTGATGAATTGATTGAAAGGATCCGGAATGAAGGTGTAAACAGTCCCGCTGATATCGTGATAACGGTAGATGCCGGCCGTCTCTGGAGAGCCAAAGAAGCCGGAGTATTGCAGCCGCATGGATCCAATCTGCTCAACTCAAGGATACCTGAAGAGATGCGTGATGAAGACGGGTATTGGGTTGGACTATCCGAGCGGGTGCGCGGTATCATCTACAATCGCGAGACCGTCAGCCCGGAAGATCTGCAGGGATATTGGGAGCTTGCCAATCCGGAGTGGGAGGGAAGAGTTTGTATTCGTTCCTCCAACAATATTTATAATCAGTCGCTGGTTGCATCCCTGATTGAAAGCAGAGGCGTTGAAGCTACTGAAGAGTGGGCCGTTGGGCTGGTGAATAACTTTGCTAGAGATCCTCAGGGTGGGGATACTGATCAGATCCGTGCCGTAGCAGCCGGTTTGTGTGACGTTGCAGTTGCAAACCACTATTATCTTGCTCGCCTGATGCAGTCAGAAGATCCCGAGGACCAGGAAGTTACTGATCAGGTAGATATTTATTTTCCTCCTGCTGAGTACGGCGGAGCCCACGTAAATATCAGTGGTGCAGGTATTGCCGTGAATTCTCCAAACAAGGAAAATGCGGTTCGATTTCTTGAATATCTGGCAACAGAAGAAGCACAGGAACTTTATGCTGTAGCCAATAATGAATTTCCCATTCTTGACACGGTTGAACTCCCCGGTGTATTGGGAGAGTTTGGCGGGTATGAAAGCGATGCGATTAATGTGACCTATTATGGTGAAAATAATCCCGAAGCCATTCGTCTGATGGATCGGGCAGGCTGGAGATAAGATCTCAGTGAGATAAATTCAGACTTTTTGAAAAAGCCGGCAGTGTTTTAAAACTGACCGGCTTTTTTTTGAGGAATTTGTCTTGTTCAGATACTATTTTAAATCATAAATAAACGGTTATCTGAAAAAGGTCCACATGAAAAATGTACTCATTACAGGCAGCTCCCGGGGAATCGGACTAGCCATTACACGTAAATTGCTTTCCGATAAATACAACGTTACGGGAACTCATCATCAAACCTCTATTCCTGAGGACCTTCTTAGAAACTCGGCATTTACAGGACTCAAAGTAGATCTTAACTCTCAGGATCATATTCAGCGGGAACTGAAGCCGGTATTTTTCAATACGCTTCCTGATGTTCTGATTAACAATGCCGGTATTTTTAGTGATGCCGATTTTTCCATTGCGGATGATGAGTGGCTTACGGTTTGGGATCGAACCATGAATGTGAATCTGAGATCCGCTGCGCTTCTCTCCAAATGGTTTGTCAACCGCCATTTTAAGCATGGCAGCAAAGGGATCATTATCAACATTGCATCCAGGGCTGCCTACCGCGGCGATACGCAGGAATACGCCGCCTATGCGGCTTCCAAAGCCGGTATGACAGCCATGACCAAAAGTATAGCCAGGGATTTTAGCAAGAAAGGTGT
>JAWVZW010000278.1:0-3752 GCA_033721975.1 Balneolaceae bacterium | reverse complement strand
TATTAAACCTCGCTGTCTTTTTTACTCCTCTCTATGAAATCGGCATGGCAGACCCTGCTCTCTGGATTCGTTATGGATTTGCGTCTTCTCTGACAATCGCCATGATTATAGCAGTGATTTCTATATTTCTTTATGAAAACCGGTCCCGTCAGCTGCTTTGGGTGAAACTGGGGACCTATATAGAAATTATCGGCTTTGCATTCGGAGCCGGCATACTCTTTTCCCTGGGCGGTTTCGGTACATTTTTATGGGACGAGACGATATCACTTCTTCTGATTCTCACGGCACTGGGTTGCTACTGGCTGGCTGGCAGGAATATTAAAAAAGATCAGGAATTGGTCAGGTCGATGGATCGGATCCGGTGAAAGAAGTGAACCCCTCCCGTACTTCTGAAATTCCGAAGTTCAAGGTTGTTGGGTTTCTTATTGCAGGCCTTCTATCCTTTGGCTTCGCTCCCATTTTAGTCCGGTTTGCCACGGACGTTGAGCCGATTACCCTGGCTGCGATGAGAACGATATTCGCGGTGGTGCTTTTATTGCCTTTTTGGGCAGGCAAACGGGCCACCGTTACTGAGCTCAAAAAGAATGGAATTCGCTTTTACATGCTTGTTTTGGCGGGGCTCTGCCTTGGACTGCATTTCACATTCTGGATTGCGTCTCTACATTATACTTCTGTGGCTTCAGCATCGGTTCTGGTGACTATTCATCCGGTAATTTTGATTGTAGCCGAGAGTATCATTTTTAAGAAATCTTTCCGGGGTGTGGTCTGGGCAGGTGTGTTTGTCGCATTTTCGGGTTCCGTAATGCTGGGGATTGCCGATCAGACTCATTCAGCTGACTTTCCCAATGCACTGCTTGGCAATACGCTTGCATTTACGGCAGCGGCCATCTTTGTAATTTATTTCTTACTGGGACGGAAGGTTCGTCAGCATGCGGAGTGGATCGACTATGTGTTTCATGTTTACCTTTATGCAGCGCTTACCTGTGCAGTCCTAACTTTTTTGTGGGCCGGGGGAATGCCACTGATTACCACTTCTTCTGTTATCATTGGCCTTGCACTTGCCATTGGTCCCACCATACTGGGTCACGGGTCCATGAATTATGCCGTGAAATATATCTCTCCGACCTTGCTATCCACCCTGATTTTGTCTGAGGCCGTGTTTGCTGCCACAGTGGCTTACTTCCTTTTTGATGAAATACCGGGCTGGCTCTCTTTTACAGCAATGTTGATCATTATCACCGGGATAACGATTACCTGGACGAGAAGGCTGACCCGAAAAAAAATCACCTAATCAGAGGATAAGATAATTGGCAGAATTATTTTTCTGCAGCAGGTAAGGTTGGGTGAAGTTCAGAAAAAAGACAAAATATCGGTCTATAAATCGATATTTCAGATTAGAATGGTCTGAAAAATTGTCGATCAATAACAAATAGAGTACCTTTTACGTTAGTGGAAGCTAAAGAAAAATATGGCGGGATCGAATTCCCGTCAGCTCAAGAGAGATCTGTGAATCTTGAAAATAAATGAATACAAAACCATTTTCGTTACTCACATTTAGTAATGCGAAACCGATTTGAGGTATTGATCAATAAATAGATTTACGGATTGAGTATAACAGGAACGAACCTGTACTATATGAATGCGATATTCTATGACTTTTTAAAAACGGCTACGACACTATTACTCCTGCTTCTTGTTAGTTTCACTGTTTTCATTTCCTGTTCGGAAGAAACCAATACCCGAGCAGACAGTGAAGAGCCTAAACCCCTTTCAACGATTGATCCTGTGAATCGGGATTTCGAAGATATTCAGAGGGAGGGGGTTCTCCGGATGATAACCTACTATAGCTCCAACACCTATTTCTTAAATCAGGGAATTGAAGTAGGATTTGAGTATGAACTGGTTAAAAATTTTGCCAGGGAGAATGATCTGGCACTGGAAGTCGTGATCGTGGGAGAGGATGAAAATCCGTTCGATCTCCTGAACAGCGGTGCCGGCGATGTGATTGCAGCCAATTATACCGTAACTCCGGACAGAAAGGAGGTGGCAAAATTCACAAGGCCTTACAATATTGTGGATCAAATGATTGTCTACTCCAGCGAGGAGGATGAGAGACCACAAACTCTTGAAGAGTTGTCAGAATCAGGTATGCCGATTTCAGTCCGGCGCAATAGTTCATATTTTACGCAGCTCAGAAAACTTAATGATGAAGACTATAATTTCAATATTAGTCTCATTTCAGAAGGTATGGATACGGAAGCCGCTCTCGTGCAGCTGGCGAATGGTAACCTGAGGGCCACCGTAGCAGATGATAACATGTATGACGCTGCCAGCCGGTACATGGAGGGACTTTTTCCGGGACCAATGATTGCAGAATCCGATACCATTGCGTGGGCAATCAGAAAAAATGCAAGCGATCTGGAAGCAAAGATGAATCGCTATCTCTATAAGCATTTCAGGTTTTCTGAAGATAGAGACAGACCGAAACGATCCACATTTCTGAATGTTCTCCGGAAAAAATATTTTGATGAAAGCCGTCAGATGGCTGAATATTATAACCCGGAGTGGCAGTATCAGTCTATGGGTATCATTTCTCCATATGACGATGTAATCAGGGCTGTTGCAGATACTATGGACATCGACTGGCTCATGGTTACAGCCATGATTGCCCAGGAATCAAGTTTTAATCCCAATAGCAAAAGCTGGGCCGGGGCTGTGGGTTTGATGCAGATTATGCCTCAGTTTGTGAATACCTCCTATGAAGATCTTTACGACCCGGTAACCAATATCAAAGAGGGTGCGAGGATTATTAAAGAGCATCTCGAACACTACTCCTATATCGACAGTACCGAACAGCGCTGGGCATTTGCACTTGCAACCTATAATGTAGGCCTGGGACACATGGCAGATGCCCGGCGGCTGGCCATCGACAGGAACAAGAATCCCAATAACTGGGAGGATGTCTCCAATGCTTTGCTTAAACTGATGCAAAGGCGCTACTACGAGAATGCCCGCTACGGATTTGCACGGGGAATTGAACCTGTTCAATATGTGGAGGAGATTATGAACCGCTATCGTACATATAAAACTATCCTGGCGCTATCAGAACAGTATCAGCGGGACGAGATTACGGACGCATTGGGTCCCAACTTTTAATCATTTGCTTTGAGGACAAGCAGAGTCAGGTCATCAAATAAATTTTGATTGGTAAACTCCCTGACCCGATGAATGATCGCTGATATTACCTCCCGGGATGATTTTCCCCTGTTCTCAAGTATACACTCTTTAATTCTCTCCTCGCCAAACTCTTCCTGATTTTCATTCATTGCTTCATTAACGCCATCCGTGTAACAAACCAGCAGGTCACCCGGATCGAGTTGTACTTCTGTCTGCTCGTAGGGCATCATTGTTTCCACGGCCCCCAAAAGCAAACCACCTTTTGAAAGTTCTTCAAATTCATCTGAATGGTTTCGCAACAAGAGCGGGGGATTGTGCCCTGCATTTACGTATCTCAGTACCTTGTGAGTACTCATGTAAATGGCCCAGAAAAAGGTGATAAATTTGTCAGGCGGTGTATTCTGATAGATCAAATTGTTGATTCTTCCCGTGGCTTCTGCCAGTGAGATGTCGATGGGCAGCAAAACATGCAGCATGGACTGCAGGTTGGCCATGAGCAGCGCTGCAGGTACACCTTTGCCGGTTACATCACCGATGGCAAGAATGGTATTATCTTCCGGTGTTTTGGCAACGTC
>JAWVZW010000277.1:0-3753 GCA_033721975.1 Balneolaceae bacterium | reverse complement strand
CTGGTGGCAGCCCTGTATTCTGACGACTATGATTTGATTGGCCGTTCACTGCATGATGAAATTATTGAGCCTGTTCGTTCCCTTTTAATTCCGGGCTTTGGTGCCATGAAGCAGGCGGCGACAGACGCTGGCGCGCTGGGCTGCTCCATATCCGGATCAGGCCCGTCCCTGTTTGCTCTGTCAAGAGGTGAGGATACCGCGATTGACGTGGGTAAGGCAATGGCGGCTGAGCTGGATAAACTGGGTCTGGCTTATGATACGATGGTCTCATCCGTCAACACCAAGGGAGCAACGCTTGTAAAAGGGGATTCGGAATCATGAAGTTTGTGAGTACAAACCGAAACAGCAGTCCGGCAGGTTTCTTTGATGCAATGCGACGGGGACTGGCTCCCGATGGCGGACTCTACATGCCGGTACCGATTCCGGAAATTGATTTTTCACGGTGGCTGACCGGTGATTCCCAAAACATCGATTTCACCGAGCTGGCAGCCGAAATGGCCCGTCCCTACCTGGAAGAAGAACTGGATAGCGAGCATCTGGTCCGAATCGTAAAAGACGCCTTTAATTTTCCGGTAGAACTGAAAGAAGTTGAAGACGGGCTTCTTATTCTGGAGCTTTTTCACGGCCCGACACTTGCTTTTAAGGATTTCGGGGCCCGGTTTATGGCCAGGCTTTTTTCGGACAAGGCGATGGAAACCGGGGAAAAAATTACCATTCTGGTTGCTACATCAGGGGATACGGGCAGTGCCGTCGCAAACGGATTTTATGATGTTAATGGAGTGGAGGTTTGTGTGCTCTACCCGAAGGGAAAAGTGAGCAGGCTGCAGGAGATGCAGATGGCCACACTGGGCGGGAACATCCGTGCTATAGAGGTGGAAGGCGTTTTTGATGACTGTCAGCGACTGGTAAAAGAGGCGATGATGGACCCAAATTTGAGAGACAAAATTCAGCTCAGCTCCGCAAATTCAATCAATATTGCGCGCCTCATACCGCAGTCATTTTATTATGCATATGCGTCACTGCTGCTGCATCAGTCCGGCCGGGAAGCGCCCGTATTTTCAGTGCCCAGCGGTAATTTCGGTAACCTAACCGGGGGACTGATCGCGCATCGGATGGGGATGCCGGCAGCCGGTTTTATTGCCGCTACCAACCGGAACCGGGTAGTTCCGGAATTTCTTCAGGGGGGTGAGTACAGGATCCGCAAGTCTGTTCCAACCATTTCGAACGCTATGGACGTTGGGGATCCGAGCAATTATTCAAGGATCCGGTATCTCTTTGGGGAGTCGGATGAGGCTATTCGTTTGGGGATCAAAGGATACTGGTTTCCCGATGATGAAACCCGTGATGCAATCGCCGATCTCTACAAAAGAACCGGTTATCTGATGTGTCCACATACTGCCACGGGATATCTTGCGGCCAAATCCTATCGAACGGAACATGAAATCGAAAGCCCAATGGTTGTACTTGGAACGGCTCATCCGGCCAAATTCAGGGATGTGATTGAACCTGTAACGGAAGAGCCTGTGAAGCTGCCTGAAAGATTGCAATCCTGTCTCAGCGGAACCAAGAAAACAACAGAGATGAAACCCGATTACTCCGATTTTAAGGATATTCTCCTGCAGCAGGGTTGATTTCAAAAGAGTGATGATGATTCCGTATCTTTTAGGCTGAAGAATTTTTAGCATACAGATATTTCATGAGACCAGATTTTGTTTATTTCGATCTCGACAATACGCTGCTGAACCACTCCTCAGCAGAGGAAAATGCGCAGCGCGTTACCTATCAATCCTACCCGGAGCTTCAGAAGGTTCCTCTGGATGACTGGTTACAGACCTACAAAGCTGTGAACCATCTTCTTTGGGAAAGGTATCAAAAAGATGAAATTGACCGCCATCAGCTGCAGCATTCACGTTTTTACGATACGATGAACCAATTGAATCTGGATACCGGTTCCAGCGATGAAATTGGCAGCGCATATATGATGAACTACAGGAATCACTGGGTATGGGTAGAGGGTGCCGAGGAAGCGCTAGAACGGGTGAGCCGCAAGTTTAAAACCGGTATTATTACCAACGGTTTTAAGGAGACACAGGAAAAAAAGTTTGAGTTTATGGAGCTCAATCGTTTTTGCAACACCTTTCTGATTTCCGAGGATGTGGGCAAAATGAAGCCGCATCCGGCCGTTTTCGACAAGGCTAGCGAAATGGCAGGTGTGGAGCGGAAAAAAATATTATACGTAGGCGACTCCTATACATCAGACATCGAAGGCGGGAGCAATGCAGGCTGGAGTACTGCGTGGTACACCGGTTTTGAAACGGATTCTTCCGATGAAAAGAAACAGAAGGCATCCGTAACATTCCGTGACTTCCGAACTCTAACCGATCTGCTGGATGTTTGATTGGATGAAAAGAAGCAGGAATATAGATTGACTACCCATTAATAGTCAGAACCTAACCGAAACTGAATAACTAACTACCTACTCTTATGGCAAAAATGACGCTGAATGATGTTGAACTGGAAGGCAAAACCGTATTGATGAGAGTCGACTTCAATGTGCCGATCGAAAATGGGAAAATTACGGACGACAACCGGATTGTTCAGGCACTCGAGTCCATAAACTACGTTACGGATGCCGGCGCAAAGCTGATTTTAACAAGTCATCTTGGGCGACCGGCCGGAGAACCGGATCCTGAATTCAGCCTGAAGCCAGTGGCCGAACATCTTAAAACACTGGTTGATACCCCGGTTCACTTTGCGGAAGATTGTATTGGGGAAAAAGCAGACAAGGTGATTGAGAAGGCAAAGGAAAGTGAAATTGTGCTGCTCGAGAATGTTCGGTTTCATAATGAGGAGAAGAAAAATGACTCCGGATTTGCAAAGAAACTGGCAGCCCACGCCGATTTGTTTGTGAATGATGCTTTTGGCAGCAGCCACCGTGCACACGCTTCTGTTGCGGGGGTTACCGATTATCTGAAACCGGCGGTTTCAGGATTTCTGCTTGAAAAAGAGATACGATACCTGGAAGAGAGTGTTAACAACCCCGACCGCCCGTTTGTGGCTATTCTGGGGGGTGCGAAGGTTTCCGATAAGATCGGTGTGATTGAGAATCTGCTGGATAAGGTGGATACCATCATCATTGGCGGCGGAATGACCTACACATTCTATAAAGCCAAAGGTCTGGAAATAGGAAATTCACTCCTCGAAGAAGACAAGGTGGATCTGGCTAAGGAGCTGATGAAAAAAGCGGAGGAGGCAGGAGTGAAGTTTATGCTTCCGGTCGATTCCGTGGTAGGCAGGGAGTTCAGCAATGATGCCGAGCATAAGGTGGTGGATGAAGACGGAATTGAACCCGGCTGGATGGGCCTGGATATAGGTCCGCAGTCGATCGTAGCTTTTGGTAATCAGATCAAACATGCCAGAACTGTGGTGTGGAATGGGCCCATGGGTGTTTTTGAGATGTCGAATTATGCGGAGGGTACTTTTGCAGTAGCCAATGCACTGGCGGAAGCCACAAAGACGGGAGCCACCACGATTATCGGGGGCGGTGATTCAGCTGCTGCCATAAAAAAAGCAGGCTTGGAAAAGGATGTTTCCCATGTTTCAACGGGCGGGGGAGCCAGCCTGGAGTATCTGGAAGGCAAGGAATTACCGGGTGTCAGTTCGCTCACCGATAAATAAATCGGATTAAAGTTTCAGATCCGGTGATCTGTATTATATTAGGGGGTTGAAATTATCAGCCAATCCTAATCCGAT
>JAWVZW010000276.1:0-3757 GCA_033721975.1 Balneolaceae bacterium | reverse complement strand
TTGCCCAGGCCAGAAATGGCACTCCTAACAACACGATTTCAAAATAGACACGGGCTGGCTCCGTCACATCCCCACGTCCGCCAAATAAATTCAGGACCGGTTCGATGAAGATGAAACCAATCACGACAAAGAGTACCCCCAGGGTCAGTGTCATTCCAACCTGGTTTCCGAATGTGCGGAATGCCTGTTTATCATCTCCTTTTCCAAATGCTCTCGAGATGATCGATGATCCTCCCACACCGATAGCCATTCCAATACTGGCAATAAAAAATGTAATGGGTTGTACGACTGTGATTGCCGCAATTCCAAGTGAACCCACCCACAAGCCAACAAAAATAGTATCCACGATGCCGTAAATTGACAACACCAATATGCCGGCTGAAGCAGGAATGGCCTGTTCACGAAGCAGTCTCCCCAACGGTTCGGTGCCGAACCCGCTCCTTTTATTGCTGTTACTGTTCGTGTTCTTCAATGAAGCAGCCTGTGTTTTTTACTTTACAGAATTGATAATAAGCGTTTATTTTGTGAACGGGTTCCTTATTCAGCGTTAATCTTTGGGAGCCCTCCATTTTGAAGCATCATTCCTGAACGTTTAACCCGCCATTCTGTTTAAAATCTAAACAGAATCTTATTATCAGCCATCACTTACTCAACTTCTCATGGAAAATCTTCTCACAAAAACATTGCTTAGGGAACTGCTTAGTGAATCCAGAACCACAAAAAAGATTCTTTCGCAGGTGCCGGACAACAAGTACAGCTGGCAGCCGCATGAAAAAAGCATGACCGTCCAGCGCCTGGCGAATCATGTTGCAGAACTGCACACCTGGGTCACAACCATTCTGACGACCGATGAGCTGAATTTTGACACGATGGATTACAAGCCCAATGGTGCTTCCAATTCCCGGGAAACCCTTGCATTTTTTGAATCCTGCCTTGAGAGCGCTCGTGACTCTCTTGAGAAAGCAACTGATGAAAAGCTTCAGGAACCCTGGCAGATTCTTGCCGGCGGTAAGGTGTATATTAAATCAACCCGGGGAGATATGATCAGCAATACGCTAAACCATATTGTTCATCACAGGGCACAGCTGGGTGTATATCTGAGGCTTTTGGATGTACCTCTGCCCGGAAGCTACGGACCCAGTGCAGACGAAGCCCCATAAAGACAATGCAGCTTTATCAGGATAAAGAATCCGAATAAGCTATCTTTTGACTGATTTTGATATTTCACAATCTTTGAATAGACTTTGAGCGCTAACAAAACAATTAAGGTAGATCTGTAATGGATATAGCAATGGAGTGGACAGAAATCATGACCGCAATTCAGGACTTTCTGAATCTGCGGCTCTTTAGTCTGAAAGAGACGCCGGTCACCATCATGTCACTCCTCATCTTTCTTGTCTTTCTTATTATATCCCTCTTCCTGGGCTCATTTACCCGCAAGTTTTTGAGGGGCAAATTTTTAGACAAATTTGACATTGATTCGGGTCTCAAGTATACCCTTTCCCGTGTAGCCCAGTACATTGTCGTCATCATCGGTTTACTGATCTCTTTCCAGTTTGTCGGAATTGATCTTACCAGTCTTGCCGTCGTTTTTGGTCTTCTTTCTGTCGGTATTGGTTTCGGTCTTCAGAATGTTACTGCTAACTTTATATCAGGTCTCATTATCATGTTCGAGAGACCTATCAGCGTTGGCGATCGAGTGGAGGTTGACGGCATTGAGGGGGATGTGATCGAGATCAGTATCCGGTCGACCAAGATCCGGACAAACAACAATATTTCCATTATCGTACCCAATTCGAAGTTCGTTGAAAATAATGTGGTTAACTATTCGCACGGCGACCCCAGTTTCAGGCTGGATGTCGAAGTGGGTGTCTCCTATGCATCCGACCTGGATACCATTTTAAAAGCCATGAATGAAATCGCCGATGAGCATCCGAATGTGATGGAAAACCCCGAGCATGAAGTTCATCTTGTGGAATTCGGCGATTCGTCCTGGAATATGCAGCTGCGTCTATGGATTGCCAATGTGAAAGACCGATATGTTTTCCGCAACGAGATTCATCAAGCTATCGTCAGAAAATTTGAAGAATACGAGATTGAGATACCTTTCCCGCAGCGGGATATCCATGTTCGTTCTTCAGTTGATGTACCGATCAAGAATTAAGCGGGGTTTATAACCTTTACTTCTTGATTTTCTCATGCCATAGGGATCTCTTCGGCACAAAACCCACTCACTTAGACCACTTTCTCTGCTACATCCCGTATAACTTCCAGGATCCACTCCACATCTTTGCGGGTGGTTCTGGGGTTGATGAAACAGGTACGAAGAGCCGTTTTGCCATGGATTTTAGTGGCTGTGAGAAATATCCTGCCATCCTGTTCGATGGCATGTGCCAGTTTCCGGTTCAGCTGTTCAGTCTGTTCTTCACTCATCCCTTCCGGCCTGTAGCGAAAGCAGGCAATGGATAGCGGCACAGGCGACATTTTCTCAAAATCACCTGCATCTTCAACCAATTCCGCCAGGTATTTTGCATTGTCAATATCACCCCGGATGGTTTCCCTCAAGCGCTTAGCTCCAAAAGCTTTAAGTGTCATCCAGACCTTTAGTGACTTGAAACTTTTTGTGAGCGGAAGCTGGTACTCCATCAAATCGGTACGTCCCCCGCCATCTTCATTCGACTGCAGATAATCCGGGATCAGACTGAACGTTTTTCTCAATTTCTCTGGCTCCTTAACCAAAATGCATGCCGCTTCAAAAGGGACGTATAGCCACTTATGCGGATTGATGACAAGCGAGTCTGCTTTTTCCATACCCTTAAAGTATTTGCCGGTCCCTTCCAATGCAGCGGCCGGTCCGCCATAGGCAGCATCCACATGGTACCAGATGCTATACTTTTCAGATATCTCAGCCAACGTGTTGAGATCGTCGATCGCACCGGTATTGGTGGTACCGGCAATCCCGATAATGCAAACGGGCCTGAAACCATTCTTGATATCCTGCTGAATCTGTTCTTCAAGCAAATCAGGCTGAATCCGGAATTGGTCATCCACAGGGATCTTTCGAAGCTGATCCAGACCAATGCCCAGCATATCCACTGCTTTGTCGAAGCTGGAATGGCCTTCGGAGGATACATAAACCGTCATGGGCGGCAAACCGGAAAGACCCTTTCGGCTCATCTCTTCCGGCATCATATTTTTCCGCGCCACCGCAAGGCAGTTAAAATTTGCCGTTGAGCCCCCATCCAAAATGGCACCGGCCGCTTGTTCCGGATAACCGATAAATTCACATATCCACCGGATCACCAGCTTTTCCAGTTCCGTGCTGACCGGTGAAGAGTGCCACTTCAGATTATTCTGATTGAGTGATGCGCTGAGCATCTCTGCCAGTATGGCCACCTGGTTGCCCCCTCCCGTTATGTAGCCATAATAGTGCGGACCGATATTCATAGTGGCTGAGTCCACCACATCCCTTCGAACCTTCTCAAGAAGATCCTCCATATCCAATCCCTCTTCAGGCAGAGACTCATCGAACCTGGATACCACCTCATCCGGGGTAAAACCGGGAAAGACATGCCTGTCCAGTTTTTCAGAATAGAGTTCACGGATGATCCCGCCTGCACGGCCTATCAGCCGCTCGAGTTCATCCGGTGTGAAATCTAGATTCTTTTCTGCCATCGGGTTCAGTCGGATTTCAAAGAAAACGGCTTAGTCGCCAAATGATCCAATCGGACCCGGGAATACAATGGGGCTCTCATAG
>JAWVZW010000275.1:0-3765 GCA_033721975.1 Balneolaceae bacterium | reverse complement strand
GCGTATCACCTCCCCGTGGTCTACATGTCCGGCAACTGCCACCAGCAAATTATCCGGACGATAGCGCTCCGCCATGTAATCGAACAGGTTGTCACGTGTAAAAGCTGAAACCGTCTCCTCAAAACCAATAATGGGTCTACCGATCGGATGGTTATCAAAAACACGGCTGCTGAATAGTTCAAAGACAAAGTCATCAGGACTGTCTTTGTACATCTTCATCTCCTCCAGCACCACCTTTTTTTCCTTTTCCAGCTCATCTTCCGGGAAAACGGAATTTCTGACCATGTCGCTCAGCACATCCAGAGCCTTTTCGAGCTGCGTATCCAGGCATCTTGCAAAGTAGCAGGTATACTCGGTAGATGTAAAGGCATTGAGATAACCGCCAACCGACTCCATACTTTGAGCAATATCGTACGCCGACCGGTTTTCCGTTCCCTTAAACAGCATATGCTCAAGAAAATGGGTAACGCCCGCCAGTTCGTCCGATTCATTCCGGCTGCCGGTTTTCACCCAGATTCCGGCTGAAACGCTTTTAATACTTTCAATGTGTTCGGTAACGATTTTAAGTCCGTTATCAAGAGTGGTCTTCTCTACCTTTGTAGCTAATTCTGTCTGCTGCATGTGTATTGCTGGTGTAAATATGTGAGTCGATTTTTTATTCCATTTCGGAGCAACAAATCAAACTGAAGATTGCTGATTGTAAACGTATGAGAGCTGTCTGAATAAAAAAAGCGCCCCCGTAAACGAGGGCGCTAATTTAAGAAACTTTCAGAAAAACAACCTCTGCTTACTCTTCACCATCTGGTTTCGGAAGCAGTGCTTTTCTGGAGAGACGAAGTTTTCCGCCATGCTCCACTTTAAGGAGTTTGACGTCAACCTGATCGCCAACACTCAGCACATCCTCAACTTTCTTCACGTGACCGTGTTCCAGTTCAGAGATATGCAACAGGCCTTCTTTGCCTGGGACGATTTCAACAAAAGCACCGTATTCCTTGATGGCTTTTACAGTACCCTTGTAGGTTGCACCCTCATCAAGCTGTCCGGCAATTGCCTGAATGCGTTTTTTGGCATTCTCGGCATTCTCAAGGCTTTCAGCAGAAATAGTAATCTGGCCTTTGCCCTGCTCATCCTCTTCAATCCAGATTTCCGTGTCGGTTTCTTTCTGAAGGGTTTGAATCACTTTACCGCCCGGGCCAATTACCGCGCCAATGCTGTCTCCGTCAATGGTCATGCGGATAAACTGTGGTGCATATTCAGAGAGATGCTCACGGGCTGCGTTAATTGTCTCTCCCATTTTTCCAAGAATATGGAGTCGGCCTCGATGAGCCTGTTCCAGGGCTTCTTCAATAATCTCAAAGCTGATACCCTGAACTTTCATATCCATCTGGGTAGCCGTGATACCATTTGCGGTACCCGCAGTTTTAAAGTCCATGTCGCCCATGAAATCTTCCTCACCGCGAATATCGGATAGCACAACGGTATTGTTGTCTCCAACAATCATTCCCATTGCAATACCGGCTACAGGTCGTGGAAGAGGCACACCTGCATCCATCAGCGCCATTGAGCCGCCACAAACGGACGCCATGGATGACGATCCGTTGGATTCGAGAATGTCGGAGCGTACCCGAATCACATAGCCAAACTCTTCAAAATCCGGCATTACCATTTTCAGTGCACGCTCAGCAAGGTGACCATGACCAATTTCGCGTCGGCCGGGGCCTCGCATAAAACCGGCTTCTCCAACACTGAATGGCGGGAAATTGTAGTGAAGCATGAATAGCTTGTCGTCCTCATGGAAGAGTGTATCCACGCTCTGTGCATCTTTTTTGGTACCGAGTGTTACGGATACAAGAGCCTGTGTCTCTCCCCGTGTAAATACAGAAGAGCCGTGCGCACGCGGCAGATAACCCACCTGAGTCCAGATATCCCGGATATCATCGGGTGAACGTCCATCAATTCGGCGTTTTTTCTCAAGAATCATATTGCGCAGTTCGCGCTTCTCAATCTTGCCGAAGAAGTTGCTGATTTCATCCGCAGCATCCTCGTACTCTTCTTCCGCCGTCAGTTTTTCAATAACTTCGTTCTTCAGTTCACGGAGGCGGCCGTTGTACTCCTCTTTACCAAGTCCGATCTCTACGATCTCTTTGATGCTGGAACCGGCCAGTTCTTCTACCTTAGACTGAAGTGTTTCATCAACTTCGGGTTTTACGAATTCACGTTTTTCTACACCAAATTCATTTCGAAGCTCTTCCTGAAATTCACAGAGTTTCACAATTGATTTATGAGCCACTTTAATGGCATCGAGCATCTCTTTCTCGCTGATCTCTTTCATTTCGCCTTCGATCATGATCACGCTCGACTTGGTACCGGCAACGACCATATCCATGTCACTCTGCTTGAGCTCATCAATGGTAGGGTTGATGATAAATTCACCATCAATCCGGCCAACTTTTACCTGAGACATGGGGCCGTCAAATGGAATGTCAGAAATGTGAATGGCTGCAGAGGCACCCACAGCACCCAGTACATCAGCTTCATTCTGTCCGTCTGATGAAAATACCTGGCAGATCACCTGGGTATCATTGTAGTAGCCATCTGGAAACAGTGGACGAAGGCTTCGGTCAATCAGCCTGCTTGCGAGTGTTTCCCCATCTGAGGGTCGTCCCTCACGTTTCAGAAAACCGCCCGGAAATTTTCCGCCGGCTGTAAAGCTTTCTCGCAGATCCACCACCAATGGGAAAAAGTCCTGTCCCGGTTTTGCTTCTTTAGCGCTTACCACCGTACAGAGTACCATGGTGTCGCCCATTCTTACCATTACTGCCCCGTCTGCAAGTTTGGCTAATCGACCGGTTTCAACCGAAATCGTTTTGCCGGGGGCAAATTCAACACTTTTAAAATCTTCTTTCATAATTATTGTCTGTTCATTTTTCTTTCTTCGACTATCCTTTTAGTAAAGCAGATCGAACAAATACCGGATATGACTTTTTGCGCTGGTATTTGAGGATATAAAAAAGGCACGCAAAATGTACGTGCCCCGGAGAAATGCTTTTATTTACGAATACCCAGCTCTTTGATGAGCTCCCGGTATTTTAAAATATCGTTGTCACTCAGATAGTTTAGCAGCCTTCGTCGCTTACCTACCATTTTGAGCAGGCCGCGGCGGGATGAGTGATCTTTTTTATTTTCGTTCAAATGCGCGGTAAGGTCGTTGATTCGCGCTGTGAGAATTGCGATCTGTGATTCTACAGAACCACTGTCGCCGGCAGAGGAGCCGTACTTTTCAATAATTTCTTCTTTCTTTTCTTTCGTTATGCTCATTGCTTGTTTGTCATCAGTTTAATAAAACTCGTATATCAACCAAAAATACGCTTAATTCAGTTGTTTTGCAATATCCGGACGGCTCTTATTTAATCGATTCTGCACACTCACCTTATCCTTTTTAAGCTGCCCGATCAGTTCGTCCACACCGCTGAATGATTGCTCGTCCCTGATCCTGTCCACAAACTGAATCTGCACCTCCATTCCGTAGATCTCCCGATCAAAATCGAACAGGTGTACCTCAAGGGTTTCACCTTCCCCATCAAATGTAGGCCTGACTCCTATATTCATCATTCCGGCATGATAAACATCCTCCACCCGTACCCATACCGCATACACTCCCTTCTTCGGGATAATTTTTCGCGGATGCTGAGGCATGATATTAGCTGTTGGAAAACCAATCGTTTTTCCACGCTTATCGCCGTGTACAACCCTGCCATTCAGAAT
>JAWVZW010000274.1:0-3770 GCA_033721975.1 Balneolaceae bacterium | reverse complement strand
TTTTTATCAACGGACAGAAACTGCGTCAGAATCCACAAAGTTACGAGCAATTCAAGTCGGTAGTTGAACTGTACATGTATCGCGCGAGCTGACGAACCGAATGATTTATGAGTTTCTGAACAGATCGCCCCAATTTGATGAATCGGTATTTATTGCTCCCAGCGCTGATGTAATCGGGGATGTAACTTTCGGACCCGAAAGCTCTGTTTGGTTCAATGCCACGATCCGGGGTGACGTAAACTGGATTGAAATCGGCAGTCAAAGCAATATTCAGGATAATGCATCTGTTCACGTTACCCACCAAACCTGCCCGACGAGCATTGGCAATGAGGTGACCGTCGGCCATAATGCAATGGTTCATGGCTGCACGATTCATGACCGGGTGCTGATAGGTATCCATTCTACAATCCTGGACCGGGCGGTCATCGAAAGCGATGTAATTGTAGCTGCAGGGAGCCTGGTCCCGCCCGGAAAACGCCTGGAGAGCGGCTACATGTACATGGGATCTCCCGTAAAAAAAGTCCGTTCACTGACAGAGGGTGAAATTCATTCAATCCGACAGTACGCAGCCAATTATGTAAAGTATCAGCGAGCGTACCGTCGCGTGGATCAATATGATGAAAATCCATTCTATACGGATAGCCGGAATAGCTAAACAGATTTTCTGATCGTAAAACGGTAAATAAATTCAAGAGGCGCCTTCAATGTCTGGCCTGTATATTCACATTCCCTTCTGTAAACAGGCGTGTAGTTATTGTGATTTCTATTTTTTGACGCGTCAGCAACTCAAAGAGCCTTTTGTAGATGCCCTGGTAAAAGAGATTGAATACAGCCGGGGTGAGCCATATGCGGAGGCCCCCATAAAAACGATCTATATCGGTGGCGGAACTCCCTCACTTTTAACGAGGCAGCAGCTTGCACGGATTTTTGATGCACTGAACCGTGTTTTTGCCCTTGAAACAGAGGAAGTCACGATGGAGTTGAATCCTGATGATGTGACGACAGACTATCTGAAGATGCTGCTCGACATGGGCATTAACCGGGCCAGTATGGGTATTCAATCGTTTGAACCTTCCATTCTGAAGTTTATGCATCGCGCACATACACGCTCTGAGGCCCTTCATGCGCTGGAAGCACTGGGTAAAACGGGTTTTGAATCCTTCACTGCAGATCTGATTTATGGAAATCCGGGTCAGTCAGCTGAAATGCTGGAACGGGATATAAAGCAGCTTCTGGAGTTTAACCCACCCCATGTATCGGCCTATTCACTTACCGTAGAGCCCCAAACCAGACTGGGCAAACAGGTACGGTTGGGACGAATTGATCCGCCGGATGATGAGGAGGTCTCGGTTCATTTTGATATTGTGACTGAACTGCTTGGGAAAGGCGGGCTCAACAGGTATGAAGTGAGCAACTTTGCAATACCGGGGAAAGAGGCAGTTCACAACAGCAACTATTGGCGCCATGAAAACTACATCGGTTTTGGCCCATCCGCGCATTCATTCTACTGGCCGGAAGGCACAAAAAAGGCAGTTCGATGGAAAAACAGGCCCGATCTGAAAGCCTATCTGCAGACAGAAACTGATTTCAACATATTCAGAGAGGAGTACGAAGAGCTGGACCTGAGTACACTCGCTGAAGAACGAATCATGCTGGGTCTCAGAACGGTATGGGGTGTGGATCTCAGCCTGCTGAAGGATAGGTATGGGTATGAGCTGAATTACAAGCAATTGGATTGGATAAGAAGCCAAACCGACGCCGGCAATATGGATCTTACGGATAACATACTTAAGATAACCGATCAGGGTCTAAGAATCGCAGATCTCCTCACGGTCGATTTACTGAGCAAAAGATAATATGAGGGTCAATCCCTTCTTTTCTGTGTTTCTGTGGCTGCAATTCCATAACAGAACAATCTAATTTTCATAGTCCTACTCTTTATTTAACCAGGATCATTTTTTTTGATGAAGCAAAACTGCCCGACGTAATTCGATAAAAGTATACCCCGGATGCCAGTCCCGAAGCATCAAATGGCACCGTGTGATATCCGGGCGTCAGCTGTTCATTTAACAGGGTTTGAACTTTCCGCCCGATACTGTCATAGATATCAAGTCGTACGTTTCTGCCCTCGGTAATGGAGAACGTGATTTGAGTAGAGTTATTAAAAGGATTGGGATAATTCTGAACCAGCAGATCTTCATCGGGTACGGTGGATGTCATTTCGAGACTGTACGTTGAGGAAGAATCGGGGTGAGTATTTACGACGGCTACGGTTATTCTGTCTAGTTCATCCCAGTTCCAGGTAGTCTGAATCGTTTGAGTAGAAGACTCAGGATTTAATGCGATTTCCCGCCGGGCGGACCCGTCTCTGAAGTAGCCGATAACCCCAAGTCCCATTCCCTGCCGGGTCGATTGGAGTCGAAAATTGGGCTGGCCTACTGCAAAAGCAGGAGTTGCGGCCCGGATATACTGAGCTGCATAGGGATTGAGCGATGAACCCTCGACGATATCCGGTAAAAAGTCGATTTGTTGTGAATTAAATTGCGGATTGGGATAATCCATTCGCTCTTCAAACCCGTAATCAAGTGACGAGTTGTCGGGGCCGGAAGTCATATGCCAGGTATGATTTTTGATATGCTCCAGTCCCAGCGATAGACCTCGGTTGCTTAATTCATCACTCACTGCATCCAAAAACGGTTTGGTGCGATCTGTGATAAACTGTTCCCATAGAGAAACCCAAAATTCAATACCGTATTCTTCATAAAAATAGAGCATCCATGATACATGCCAGTAGGAACCTGGAATTGCAAAGTCCGGGTTGCCAAATATAGACAGAGCAGTTGGCTGGAAGGAATCAAAATCGGTTTTGATGTAATTGTAATAATCGTTCACATTATCAAAAACGACCTCCTCCATCATGGTGGCATCCATTTCAATCCAGTCAATATCACCTGCCTCTCCGTCCCACCTGTTGGTTTCGTATTGAATGGCGTGTTTGATTTCATGCGCGATGGTTACATACAAGGCACCGATCCTGTCACCATCGGGATGACTATTTGGAGCGAAACCATCAAAATCATTGTGAATGCGGATATAGGAGGTGGATCCGCTTGTTCGGGTTTCGCCATAGAAGAAGAAGTTCACAAAATAGATCTCGTATGGGTCGGCCTTTAGGAAATCGACGAAACCGACCTGTTCTACCTGATAACGATAGGATGAGTCGGCAGCAAAAGCAGCTTCTTCCACATAGTCGGGAACTGAATTGCCGTTCAGATCATCGGGCGGGACTGCATTCGTACCCTCCGTTTCATAATAAAAAATAAAGTTTCCGGAATCGGAGGTATAGGTTTCCTGGCTGTTTGTCTGGGGATCAGCGGTATAGTGCTCAATTTCATTGACTGCAGAATCCGAAAGCCTGTTTTGAGATCTCAGATACCGATAGTCCAGTTCCAGAGGTACAAGACATTTTACAGGCAGCCGGTCTTCGAAGTCCGGGCTTAGTGTCATGGCATCCGGATTAAATACATATCTATACTTTTCCAGAATGGCCTGCTCGGTTGTGAGAATCCCGCTTTTTTCAGCCTGATCAATATTCGCAAACACAGGATGAGCATCATGCAAATGGAGATGGTGATCAGATCGCTCTTGTGCATCAGCATAAGCCGGCAAAAAAACGGCCGCTAACATGCACAAAGGGATAATCACACTGTGGAAGAGATCTCTCATTGGATACAGATAACGCTGTTACATTGATCTGAAAAGATCGTAAA